>CAXUIA010000126.1:0-777 GCA_964250835.1 uncultured Acetobacteraceae bacterium
ACGTAATCGTTCCCGCCAGATATGCCGAGAGCTCCGGCACACCATGCGCGCGCATCGCCGGCAGCGTCGGATCGAGCCCAAGCGCCACCAGCGCCGCCACCTCGTCGAGCGCGCCTCCGGCCAGCATCCGGTCCATCCGCCGCTCGATCGTCCCGCGCAGCAGCGACCGGGTGGGCCTCAAGACAAGTGCGGCAAACCGCCGTTCCGCGGGCGGCAAAGCCGGCGAAAGCTGCCAAGCCCGCAAACCCCGCCCCGTGCCACGCCAAACTTCCCAGCCCCGTGCCACACGTTGCCCGTCACTCGGACGCAGCATCGCCGCCGTCTCACCATCAACCGTCGCGAGCCGCGCATGCAGCCCCGGCGCACCTAATTCCGCCAGCAATCGCCTTGCTTCATCCCGTGCCGCCGCCCCAGGATCCGGAATGGCCGCCAAACCCTCGGTCAGCGCTCGCAGATAAAGAAACGTTCCGCCGCACAGGATCGGCAATCGCCCAGCCCGGTCGGCCTCCTCGAGTGCCGCCGACGCATCGACCCGCCAGCTCGCCGCCGATCCCGGCGTGGCCGCCGACCGCGTTCCATACAAGCGATGCGGCACACTCGCCTCGTCAGCCTCCGACGGCCGCGCCGTCAACACACGCAGCTCCCGATAGCACTGCATGGCGTCCGCGTTGATCACCGTGCCGCCGAGCTTCTCGGCAAGCCACATCGCCAGCGCCGACTTTCCCGATGCGGTAGGACCGGCCACGATCAAACCGAGGGGGGGGGGGGACCCCCCCC
>CAXUIA010000126.1:787-7460 GCA_964250835.1 uncultured Acetobacteraceae bacterium
GGGCCTCGATCAAACGGCGGGGGGGTTTCACCCCGCACCCCACCAAACGCGGGGCGTTTGGATCGCCATACTCACCAGACGGCAGGGCCGGGGGCGCTGCTCCCGGCGAGGTTTGGAGTAGAGCCCCGATGGGCCACTATGACCGCATGACCACGACATTGATCACCCATCCAGCCGGTCTCGCTCACGACACCGGGCCTGGCCATCCCGAGTGCCCGGACCGGCTTCGCGCTATCTCCGGCGCGCTCGATGCACCCGAGTTCGCCGGCCTGCAACGCCGCGAGGCCCCGCCCGCCACACGCGTGCAACTCGAACGCGTCCACCCGGCCGCCTACGTGGACCGCATCCTGAACACTCAACACACCACGCGGACTGCGCTGGACCCAGACACAATCATGAGCGCCGGCAGTGCAGAAGCGGCATTGCGCGCCGCAGGCGGCGCCTGCGCCGCCGTCGACACCGTCATGTCGGGGGAGAGCACCACAGCTTTCGCGGCTCTTCGTCCTCCCGGGCACCATGCCGAGCCCGACCGCCCGATGGGCTTCTGCCTGTTCAGCAACGCCGCGATCGCCGCACACCACGCCCGTGCCAGATGGAGCGTCGCACGCGTGGCCGTCGTCGATTTCGATGTCCACCACGGCAACGGCACCCAGGCGATCGCCTGGAACGATCCCGACTTCTTCTTCGCCAGCAGCCATCAATCTCCGCTCTGGCCCGGTAGCGGTATGCCGGACGAACGAGGTGCCACCGGCAACGTTGTCAATCTGACGCTCCCCCCCGGTTCCGGCTCCGCCACGTTCCGCCGCGGTTGGGAGCGCGTCATCCTGCCCGCCCTGCAATCCTTCGCCCCTGGGCTGGTCATCGTCTCTGCCGGCTTCGACGCTCACCGCGCCGACCCGCTCGCCCAACTCGAATTGGAGGTGGACGATTTCGCCTGGGTGACCAGCGCAATCCGCCACGTTGCCGGCGAACGCCTCGTGTCGGTTCTGGAGGGAGGCTACGATCTGCCTGCCCTTGCATCCTCTGCCGCTGCCCACGTCCGCGCACTCGGCTAGGCGCAGGGCTCTGCCCTGGACCCGCCAAAGGCCGCGCTTCTGGACGCCTTGACCTACGTCATGCGGTCTGAGGCGGCTCGCACCGTCACGCGAAAGCGTGCTTTGCACGACGTGGTCCAGGGGCGGAGACCATGGCTTGTCGAACATACGTGCGTGCGGCGCTGACTATGATCAGACGACCGCGTCTCACATGCTGCACAAATCAACGTGGTAGCCATCGTCATGCATCGCAGATTTGTATGAGGTAAGCTTCAAACATCCGATCACGTTTGGTTGCACAGTGAACATCCGGTGAGTTTTTCGCTAGAGCCTTTGGACCTTGGAGTAGTAACGCTTTCTCGTTCGCCGATGCGGCTCGTTCACGTCGGCGAACCAACGGGGGAAGCGAAATAATGATACGACGGCGGCAATTCGGCCGCGGGGCAATTGGCCTCGCGGGCGGGTCACTACTTGGTATGCGCCCGCGAACAGCCCGCGCAGCCACAACATTCTCGTATGAGCGTCCACCCGTCTCGCAGCGCGGCTTCTCCAATCCGGCGATTGAGCGGACGCTGGCAACGGTTCTGGCCAACATCACGGACCCGAGCTTGGCGGCGATCTTCACGAACACATACCCGTTTGCGACTGACAACTACGTCACCTACACGGAGACGGCCGGTGTGCCCGACACCTATGTGTCGACAGGCGACATCGCCGCCATGTGGCTGCGTGATTCGAGCGCCGAACTCTTCCCGTTCATCTCTGCCTCGGTCGGTGACCGAGCGCTAAGGCAGCTTTTGGTCGGGCTGATCCACCGGCAGGCACGCTGCATCCTGGTCAATCCCTATGCGGAGTCCTTCACTCAAGATCTCACGGTTTACGAAGATAAGTTTGAGCTGGACTCACTTTGCTGGCCGGTGCGGTTCGCGTTTAATTATTGGCTGACGACCGGCGACCGCTCGGGCTTCGACACCGATTGGTTTGATGCCGCGCAGACCATCGTCGCCACGATGCGCCAACAGCAACGGCCGGGTGGCACCATCAGTGGTCCTTACCAGTACACAGGTCCTTTTTACGCCCCGAACAATGGTTATGGGAACCCGATCAAGCCTGACGGTCTGATCGTCTCTGTCTTCCGGCCGAGCGATGACCCCACCAATTACTCGTTTCTCGTGCCATCCAACTTCTTTGCTGTCTCGACGCTGCTCCAGATCGCGATAATCGCCGCCGAGATCTACAACGACGGTGCTTTCGCGTCCTCCTGCGCGCAGTTCGCCGATCAACTGACCGGCCTCTTGCAGAAACACGCGCGCGCGATCTCGCCGAGCGGGCAGAAGATCTGGGCCTACGAGGTCGACGGCTTCGGCGACAAGTTCCTTGCCGACGACGCGAATTTACCCAATCTTCTCAGTCTGCCCTATATCGCCGGCATCGGCATCAGCAATCCGACGTATCAGGCTACGCGAGAGTTTTCGCTCAGTCCCGCAAACCCCTACTACCGCTCGGGTCCGTACGGCAGCGGTCTCGGCAGCGAACACACCGACCCGGCCGACAACTTCTGGACGCTCGGTCTGACCGCGCAGGCAATCACGTCGCAAAGTCCCACCGAAATCGCCGGGTTGGTCACCACCCTGATCAACACCACCGGCGGCACCGGGCTGATGCACGAGTCGGTCGACGTCAGTGATCCCACCAACTACACGCGTCAGTATTTCGGGTGGGCCAACCAGTTCTTTGCCGAACTCATGTTAAAGCTCAACACCGAAAGTCCATCCCTGCTCCGCTCGATCAAGAGCTGACGCTCCGAAAATCGCATGCAGATCAACGTCACGTTCCGACAATCACCTGACTGACAAGGCAAATTGACGTGAGGAAACCTAATACATTTTGCACGGCGTTGCGTGCCTGTGCGTTCGTAGCACCTGCTGTTCTCGCCGCTGGCCTGGCTCGCGCGGCCGGCTCTTCTCAAGGCTTCGGCCCAGCCGGCGCCTTGCATGTCGAGGTCTTCGGCAACCCGGCGCGAGGCTATCGAGCCGAAATCCATGACGGCAGCACGCTCGTCGCCACGCGCGGAATGACCGCGACCTACGACTTGATCGCGTTTCCCGGAACCACTCCGCCCGTGCAGTCGACGGGCCCCAGCCTGATCGGCAGCGCCACGGGGAGCTTGAACTGGGCGGGACCTTACGAGAACGGGGTCGGTTCCGTTCCTGGCAACGTGCAGGCGGGAACCACGCCAAATGGAGTTTCGGCGATCACGTGGCAGACACCGCAGGCAGTCGCAAACACCTGGATCCAAGACATACTGCCTCAGCTCACCGGCGGTAATGAATACATCGCGACGATCTCCCTTGAGGGCACGGGGACGGTCTACCTCGACTTTTATGACGGCGCACACGACAACCAAAGCAGCACCGTCACGCTCAACGCGCAGCCGCAGACCGTCTCCGTGGGCGTTACCGTGCCGGCCGGCTTCTCGGGAACGCCGCAAATCCAGATCCGGACTGCGGGCACCGGCCCCGTCGATCTGCTCGGCTTCAACGCGACAGTCACGCCCGCCGCAGCCGTCCCGCCTGGCAAAGCCAACGAGCTCTCCAACCGCTACCGCACGCTCACCTACGATCAGGCAACCCGAACTCTTACTTTAGGCGATGCAGTGAACCAGGTCGGTGAGGCCGTCATCGCTCGAGCCGAGAGTTACCGTTTTGTCTCGCCGAACGTGATCGACTCCGAGATCACCACCGGCAGCTTTGGAAGCCCCGCCGTGTTCTGGTGGCCACCCTATAATCATTTCAACAAGGACTTCAGCCCCCTCTCTATCGAGGGACCTGGCCAGTCCTACGAAAGCCCTAGCCCGACCAACAGCCTTCTTGATTCGCCAATCCCAGCCATCGGCGTAACCGATGGACAGGTCACCTACGGGATCGCGGCCGCCTCGACCTGGGACGAGCCAATGCCGGGCTACGTGGCGCCACACATTCTCCTCAACGGGCAACAGCTTGCAGCCCCTCTGATCGGAACCTCAGCCACCCCGATCACCGTCCCGCTAGGAGGAAGCGCGACCTACAGCACCATCTTCTATCGAGGCGATGCCGGCACCTACGGCTTGGCTCTGGGAGCGGAGCTCGGCATGGCCGAAGCGCTCGGCATCGGCCCAGCGCCGTCCGAAAGCCAGTTGCCAGTATGGGCGCTTCCAGTCCCTCAAGGCGTCCTCGGCAACTTTGCCAGCTTCGCTTTCCCGACGATCGCGCAGGTGACCGCCTACTGGCTGCGGGAAGCATCGAGCAGCGGCTCGTATGCACTCGTGCCTAGCCAGCATTACGGCCCGGGCACCTACATGCGCGACAGCTTCTGGACCAGCTACGGCTTGTTGAACACAACCTACTTCAACAACACCGAGACGACCATCATCAAGGAGTTTACCGCGGCAATCTCCACCTCCGGCTCGAGTGCCGGTCATGTGCCGGTCACCATCGGTGGGCCGCAATTCTTTGACGAAAGCGGGCTTTATTATCTGATTCGGATGTTTCGCGACACCAAGCAATTCCATCTCGATGTCGCAAACCAGTCCGTCGCGCAGAGCGTGCTCGACTTCATCCGTGCCAATCAGGTGCAAGGCAATGCGTTCGTCACCGGTGGCCCCTTCAACAATGGTGGTTTCGAGATCACGCCAGACTCGTGGCTGGACGGCTATCTTTTCCCAGTCGGCGCCGTCAACGCGTATGACCAGGGTCTCTACGTGGTTGCACTCCGCGCCGCTCAAGGGATGGGGCTCGATGTGACGGACGCGCAGATCGCCGGCGCCCAATCGGTCTATCGAGGCCTCTACGATCCGCAGCTCGGCTACATCCGCTGGCTGTCGACCGAGACCTACAAGTCGCCCGACGTACTCGTGGGCGACGCGCTCTCGCTCTACCTGTTCAATCAGCCGCTTTTGCCCGATGTATCAGCCATCAACACACTCAACGCCCAGGTCTTCACGCAATATGGCATGGAAGATCTGGCTCAGGCCGACGACAGCTCCGTTCCGCCCGACCAATTCCTGACGCTGACCAACAGCCCAACGACGGGCGAGGTACTCGGCATCCCGGAGCCGGGCAATTGGTATCAGAATGGCGGAAGCTGGTTGCTCTGGGAGTTCCTGGCTGAGTACTCGGCGCTGCGGCACGGCGACGCATCAGCTCTGGCCACAATGCATAATTCGTTGGCCGCCGAAGTGGCCGTGACGCCGCTGTCAAAGGAATTCAAGGTGACCGCAAACAATCCCGCGATCGCCGGCGTCGATCCGGCCTGGCCATTCCCGCTCGGAAGCTCCGGACTGGATCGACAGGGTTACGGTTGGAACACGGCCGTTGCCGCGTTCCTCCCCGCTCCGCTGGGCGGCCCGGCGCAGTAGGCGCCAGGGCTCTGCGCCTGACCCGCTGGGGCAACGCCCCCGGACCGGCGTGACGTAGTCTAGGCATCCAAGGCCCGGCCGTGGGCCTGCGGTACAGCCTCAAGCCTCCCGCAGAAAACGCACAGTATCGCCGAAACTCGGCGCCAAAAACCGCAGCGTGCCGGCGAACGCACCGATAATGTCGACATGGTTCACGCCTGGGTAAAGCCGGTCCGTCACCGTCCCGCCGCGCGCCCGAATGCGTGCGGCAAGTCGCGTCGTATTGCTCGGCCGAACCGTCCGGTCCGCCTCTCCCGCAAGCAGCAGCATCGGCGGACCGTCCCCATCGACATGCGCGATCGGCTGACTGCTTTCGAGCGGATCAGCTGGTGCGAACAGGTCGCGCAACATCGGTGTGTCGAGCGGCAGAAAGTCATACGGACCCGCAAGCCCCACAGTCGCCTTCAAGACATCGCTCGGAACCAGCCCATGCGCGCCCAGCCACCGACGGTCCAGGCTGAGCATGGCCGCGTTGTAAGCCCCAGCGGAATGCCCGAGCAGGTACGGCCTGCCGGCTCCGCCATGTGCCGAGACCTCCCGCCCTGTCCACGCGACCGCGGCCGCGCAATCCTCAAGTAACGTCGGATACCTGACCGCCGGGAAAAGCCGATAATCGGGAATGATCGTCAGGAATCCCGCCTCAGCCAAAGCGCCGCCGACAAAGCGATACATGTAGCGCCGCGCTTTGTCCCAGCCGCCGCCATAGAGAAAGATCGCCACGGGGAATGGGCCATTCCCAACAGGTCGATAAAGATCGAGCTGTTGCCGCGGATCGGAACCATACGCGATGTCCGACGCTGCCAAACGATCAGGCGCCAAACTGTTGAGAAGCCGCACTGGAGAACACGCCGCCAACGCACCTGAGCCCGACAGCAAGAGAGCGCGCGGGAATGGCCGGACACCTACGACACAGCCGCGAGGACCCGTTCAGGCCTGACCCTGTTCGCCCGGACAGCACCCAGCAAAACCTGCACTGGATGGGGCAGCTCGACCTGTCCAAACCGCTGCGCCTGCGCACGGCACGAAAACCCTGTCGCCATCACCTGCGATCCATCTGCTTCGACATGCCGGTCCCAGCTCTGGCCGTAGATCTGCCGCGACAGTGCATAGTGCTCGACTTCATGACCGTAGTTGCCGGCCATGCCGCAGCAGCCGACCGCGACGATCTCCAAGTCGAACCCAAGTCGTCTGAACACCGCCGTCC
>CAXUIA010000127.1:0-7441 GCA_964250835.1 uncultured Acetobacteraceae bacterium
GTCGTTGCACGATCGACAGGCCAAGACCAAGACCGCGGCTACGCTCTCGAGCAGCGTTGTCGAGCTGATGATATTCCCCGAAGATGGCGTCGAGCTCACTTTCGGGAATGCCCACGCCGGTGTCCCAGATCTCAATGCCTACAGTATCTCCGCGTCGTCGGCAGCCGAGCAACACCCTTCCACGGCGCGTGTACTTGAGGGCATTAGAAAGCAAGTTGCGAATGATTTGTTCGAGCAGGGCAGGATCACTCCTGATCCAGCAGCTGCAGGGCACTAATCGCAGAGTGAGCCCCTGCGCGCGCGCGGTGTATGTGAACTCATCGCGCAATCGGATCAGCAGCTCATTGACTGCGAAATCGACGTTTTCCGCGCGGACAATCCCTGCTTCGATCTGGTTGATGTCGAGCATGGTGTTCAACATGCCCGACATCGCTTCCAAGGTCTCATCGAGACGGACGAGCAGGTTGCGTGCCTTCTCTCCCTCGACTGCTTTACATAGAAGACCTTGAAGCAGGACGAGCGTCTGCAGCGGTTGGCGTAGATCATGGCTCGCGACGGCAAGAAAGCGTGACTTCGCGACGTTGGCTTGCTCGGCCTGCTGTTTGGCGATTTCGAGCGCGCGTGCGTTGTGCTTGCGTTCGGTCACGTCGGTGAACGTGATCACCACGCCCTCGACACTGCCATCATGCGCCCGGTAGGGCAGAACGCGGCGGCTGTACCAGACACCGGCTTGAGTTTCGATTTCATGCTCGACGGCCGGTTGGCCATCCCGCACCGCTTTCAGATCAGCCGAAAGGGCGTCATCAGGCGCGAGCGAGGTCAGGTCCGCGAGCGGGCGACCGACATCGGTAGGGATGACGTTGAAGAGCGACTTCGTTGCGGGCGTGAAGAAGCGGATTCGAAAGTCACGATCAAGAAAGAGCGTCGCCACGTCGGTGCTGTAGAGCACGTTCTGCAGGTCATCGGCCATCGTTCGTTGGCGTTCAAGCGTCTCCTGGATCTGGCTGTTCAGCGCCGTTAATTCCTCATTGAGCGCCTGGAGCTCCTCCTTGGACGTCAGCAGTTCCTCGTTGGTGGACTGATACTCCTCGTTGACAGAAAGCGCCTCCTCATTGCTGATTTTTTGCTCCTCGCTCGACACTTCAACGTCACGCAGTGCCGCTTGGAGTTCGATCCTCGTAGCGTCGAGCTCGCGCTCGAGCTCGGCCACGCGAGGCAGTGGCGGTGACTGGTCGTTCTCAGGTCGCGCCTGACCAGGAGCGTCGATGAAGCACACCAGCTTGAAGTCCTCGCCGTCACTCGACACCGGGCGCACTTCGATGTCGAACGTGATCAGACGTCCCTCTCGCACGATCCGCCCGCCGGGAACCGTGATGAGGCCTGTTTCGCGTGTCGCCTGCTGGAGTGCTCGACGCAGCTTGCCTTTGAGACCGGTTCTGGCCATGGAGAGAAGATCGTGCGTGGGATGGCCTGGCGGCACGCGCAAATACTGGTCAATCGGCCCCAATGAGAACAGACACTCCAGCCGGACATCGACGAGGACCGAAGCAGGCGCATGCGTTTCGAGGATGAGACGCCGGCCGAGTTCGGCGAGCATGATGGCCCGATTGGGCGGTGCGTGCCCGGGCGACGGTTGCCGGCCGTTCACCATGTTGGTCGACAAGGTAAGATCGCCAGCATGTTTGCGACCGATCTGGCGAAAGATACGCTCCGCCTTGGCAATGGTCTCGAAACGTTCTCCTACATCGGCGATTGTCTCCGCGGTGCCGAGCAGGAGAACGCCTCCCTCACGGAGCGCGAAATGCAGGAGAGAGATGACCTTGGCCTGCGCCTCGGTGGTCAGGTAAATCAGGAGGTTTCGACAGGAGACGAAATCAAGACGCGAGAATGGCGGGTCAGCAAGCACGTTCTGGACGGTGAATACGACACCGGCTCGCAATTCGGCCGAAACTCGGTACTCGTTGTTTTCCTTTAAGAAGAAACGCGAGAGTCGCGCCGGCGAGACATCGTCCTCAGTCGTTGCGGGATACAGACCTTCCCTGGCGGTCGCAACCGCGTCTGGATCGATGTCGGACGCGAACACCTGCAGGCGGAGATGGCGTCCTGTTACTGCGATCTCCTCGAGGAAGATCATCGCAAGTGAATAGGTTTCCTCGCCGGTGCTGCAACCGACAATCCAGAGTCGCAACGGACGGTCGGTTGCATGCCGGCGCACGATGTCGGGGACGATCGTCTGGGCGAGACGTGCGAAAACGCCGCTGTCACGAAAAAAGCTGGTGACATGGATCAGCAGGTCTTTTGAAAGCAGGTCTCGCTCGTTTGGATCACGTCTGAGCATGTCAACGTAGCCGTCCGTATCTCCGCTCGGCACTCCAGCTTGAGCCATGCGCCGCTCGACGCGGCGCTGCAGCGTTCCTCTCTTGTAGAGGCTGAAGTCGTGGACAGTCCTGTTACGCAGGAGTTCGATGATCGCGCTCACGTCGGTGGCGGGGGGCGTCGCTGGCCGCGCGCTCTTCATTGCGGCTTGCTTGTCACGGCTTGAGCTGCCGGGCGCGCCGGGCGTTCCGGTGGTCAACTGAGCGGCGATGGCCGCGACGGGCAGGACCAGTTCGACCTCGCCCGTCGCGATAGCGCTGCGGGGCATGCCATCGTAGCCGGCTTCATCCGGGTCCTGCGCGATGACGAGGCCGCCGGCTTGCCGGATCGAGTGCAAACCTAAGCTGCCGTCCGCGCCCGTTCCCGACAGGACCACGCAAACGGCCCGCGATCCAACCTCTTTGGCCATCGAGTGAAGAAGGACGTCGAACGGCAGCCGTGGCCCTCGATGGGTCTTCGCACGCGTGACGAGTAAGGCGCCGTTCCGAAGGGACAGCAACGATGCGGGCGGAATGACGTAGACGTGGGCAGGCTTGAGGAGCATCCCGTTGGCGGCCTGCAGCACCGTCATCGACGTGTGCGTCGCCAGCAGTTCCACCATCATGCTGTCGTGCGTCGGATCGAGATGCTGAACCAGGATAAAGGCCGCGTCCTTGCATCCGTCGAGTGCTCCGATGAGTGTTGTGCAAGCTTTGAGACCGCCCGAAGAGGCGCCGATCGCAACGACCCGAATGGCGTCGCTCGCTGCATTGCCGACCAAAGGCGGCTTGTCCCGGCGGACGTTGGGCGAGGTGACCGCGCGCCGTTGGCTTGTTGACATCGACACCTCCTCTGTCGGCACAGCGACGATGCCCTCCAATATGCTGCCGCACTCACTCAGATTCATCCCGATGGAAGAACATAGGTAAAATCCGAGCCTGCCAGTCGCTCGTGGTCTCCGGCTACTAGTGGGCTACAAAGAGGATGACCGATGAAATCTCTTCGTGTCTTGATTATTGAGGATGACGCTAGGATCGTGGAACTGATCGCTGAGTTGCTGGTTGAGCATGGGCACACGATCTGCGCGAGCGCGACTACTCAAAGCGATGCAGTGTATGCAGCCTCCCACAGCCGACCTGACCTCATCATCGTCGACGTCGAGTTGCGCGACGGCAACGGCATCGACGCGGTTGCAGAGATCGTCAAGAGCAGCCCCGTGCCGCACGTCTTTATGACGGGTGGGGGAAGAGATGCGAGGATGTCTGGAGCCGTGGTAATTCAGAAACCGTTTCGTGCGCAGGCCTTCTTCAATGCGCTGCGACAGGTTCTTACCGTTGCAGATCCCGCTTTGGTCCTGTGACTGTGCTTGGTGCGGCGGCCCTGACGGCTTTGCACATCGAAGCTGAAGCGGACGAGGAGGTGTTCGGCACGACGCGGCGTTGTTGTCCTGATTGAGGCGGGCCCGGGGCCGCTCGCCCCAGGGAGTGTGGGGCAGAGCCCCACATTATTTGTCAGTCCATGTCTCCCATGCCCATGCCGCCGCCCTGCGGCATCGACGGCACACGCTTTTCCGGGCGCTCCGCAACCATCGCCTCGGTGGTGATCAGCAGTCCCGCGATAGACGCGGCATTCTGCAGCGCCACACGCACAACCTTGGTTGGATCGATGATGCCGGCTGCGACCAAGTCCTTGTATTGGCCGGTCTGCGCGTCGAAACCGAACCCATACGTAGAATTTTCCAGCACCTTGCCGCCGACGACGGCTCCGTCTTCCCCGGCGTTCTCGGCAATCTGGCGCAAGGGGACCTGCACCGCACGGCGAACGATTTCGATGCCGAACTTCTGATCGGGGTTCTCCGGGTGCAGGTTCGCCAAGATCAGGCTGGCGCGCGCGAGTGCGACGCCACCGCCGGGAACGACGCCCTCTTCGACGGCGGCACGGGTCGCGTGCAGCGCATCGTCAACGCGGTCCTTGCGTTCCTTGACTTCGACTTCGGTGCTGCCGCCAACCTTGATGACTGCGACGCCGCCGGCGAGCTTGGCGAGCCGTTCCTGCAGCTTCTCGCGATCGTAGTCGGGCGTCGTTTCCTCAACCTGGGCGCGGATCTGCTCACACCGGCCTTTGATCAGCTCATGCGAACCCGCACCTTCGATGACGGTGGTGTTCTCCTTCTCGATCAGCACGCGCTTGGCGCGGCCGAGCATCTCCAGCGTGACGTTCTCAAGCTTGATGCCGAGATCCTCGCTGATGACCTGACCACCGGTCAGCACCGCGATATCCTCGAGCATCGCCTTCCGACGATCACCAAAACCTGGCGCCTTGACGGCGGCAACCTTCAAACCGCCGCGCAACTTGTTGACGACAAGTGTTGCCAGCGCCTCGCCCTCGATGTCTTCAGCGACGATTACCAGCGGTTTGCCGGATTGAACCACCGCTTCCAGCAACGGCAGCATGATCTGCAGGCCGGACAGCTTCTTCTCGTGGATCAGGATGTAGGGATCGTCGAGGTCGACGGTCATCTTCTCAGCGTTGGTGATGAAGTAGGGGCTGAGATAGCCACGATCGAATTGCATACCCTCGACCACGTCGAGCTCGGTCTCCATCCCTTTGGCTTCTTCAACGGTGATGACACCCTCGTTGCCGACCTTCTGCATGGCTTGCGCGATCATCCGGCCGATGTCGGCTTCGCCGTTTGCCGATATGGTGCCGACCTGCGCGGTCTCGGCTTCGGTGGTGATTTTCTTTGTACGCTTGGCGAGTTCATCGACCAACGCCGCCACCGCCTTGTCGAGCCCACGCTTGAGCTCCATCGGCGCCATTCCGGCGGCCACTGCGCGGCCACCCTCACGCACGATCGCTTGCGCGAGCACGATTGCCGACGTCGTGCCATCACCGGCGATATCGTTGGTCTTGGAAGCGACTTCGCGGACCATCTGCGCGCCCATGTTCTCGAACTTCTCGGACAGCTCGATCTCTTTGGCGACCGTCACACCGTCTTTGGTGATACGTGGCGCACCGTAGCTCTTGTCGATGATGACGTTGCGGCCCTTTGGTCCGAGCGTCACCTTGACTGCGTCGGCAAGCATATCCACGCCGCGCAGCATGCGGCTGCGTGCGTCTTCGCCGAAGCGAACGTCTTTGGCTGACATATGATCTATTCCTCTTGGTTCAGGCGGCTTTGGCGAGGTTTGTGGAACCCTCGATCACGCCCATCAGATCGCTCACCTTCATGATGAGGAGCTCTTCGCCGTCGAGCTTGACTTCGGTTCCGGACCACTTGCCAAACAGTACGCGGTCGCCGGTCCGGACCTGGAGTGCGACGATGGTCCCTCGTTCGTCACGCGCCCCGGGACCGACGGCGACCACCTCACCTTCCATGGGCTTCTCCTTGACTGTGTCAGGGATAATGATGCCACCCGCGGACTTCTCCTGCGGCGTGACGCGGCGGACAACGACGCGATCGTGTAATGGTCGGAACTTCATGGAAAACTCCTCCGAAGCGGACAACTCCGAGTGTTCTGTATCTCGGTCGGTGCAGCGACGCCGCCAACGCGCCTGCAGCGTTTCGCCTCTGTCATCAGACCGTGTCACCGGCGCACCCGTTTGTGCCGTCCTTTTAGCCTCAAAGGTGCTGGCGAAGGAGGTTCGGAAAATACCTAGAGTGAACAAGCCGAGGCGACACTGGAGCTTCACGGTCAGGCGATCTGGAGGACGTTGAAGACAGAGGCCCTCACCACGTCTGGCACGAAGGGAAAGGCGATAGAGGCCGTGAGGGCGCATGCGAGGAGACCAGGCGACAGCGACGTCATGCCGAGACCCAGTCCTGTCAGCACCAAAGGAATGAGGATGTCGGTCGCGGATCGGCAATCCGAGCTAAAATCCCCAACCGCTATCTTGTTGTCGTCGCTAGTTGCATGTAAGAAGTCAAGACCGTTACGGCACAACAACGGACGCACCCTGGAAGCGTCCGGCGCGGAGATCGGCAAGCGCTTGATTCGCGTCAGTGAGAGGATAAGGTGTGGTTTCGGCGGCAATGCCGAGTTCCTGCGCCACTCTGAGGAACTGCAAACCGTCGTTTCGAGTGAGGTTTGCCACTGACAGGAGGCTTCGTTCTTCCCACAGCAGCCGATACGGAAAGCTTGGGATGTCGCTCATGTGAATGCCGGCGCAGACGACGCGTCCACCCTTTCGGACCGATCTCAACGCCATCGGGACGAGGTCGCCGACCGGCGCAAAAATAATAGCGCAATCCAGCTTCTCCGGCGGCATCTCTTCCGAGCTGCCGGTCCAAACGGCGCCGAGTTTGCGCGCAAAGGTCTGCGTCGAGACGTCGCCCGCGCGCACAAACGCGAAAACCGACCGCCCCTGAGCCTTTGCCACCTGGGCCACAATGTGAGCCGCCGCGCCAAAGCCGTAGAGACCGAGATGTCGTCCGTCGCCGGCGATGACCAGCGAACGCCAGCCGATCAGGCCGGCGCATAGCAGCGGCGCCACTGCGACGTCGCTGCCAGCCTCGCCCAAAGGGAATGTGAACCGGGCGTCAGCGATTGCTGCCGTGGCAAAGCCGCCGTTGCGGGTGTAGCCGGTGAAAACCGGGTGATCGCAGAGGTTCTCCTGGCCGCCGCGGCAGAACGGACAAACGCCGCAGGTGTGGCCAAGCCAAGGTATTCCAACGCGCTCGCCTATACGCAGACCGTCGACGCCGGAACCCAGCGCGTCGATCCTGCCGACGATCTCATGTCCGGGGATCATCGGCAGTACGGGATGCGGCAACTCACCGTCGACAACATGCAGGTCAGTGCGACAAACGCCACACGCTGACACCCTGACCCTGATCTCGTGAGGGCCGGGTCGAGGGTCCGGGAGATCGGTCCATTCGAGAGCGGACCCGATCTCCTTGAGCACCATCGCCTGCATGGCTGTCAGACCAGGCTAGCGTCAGACGATTGCGAGCGCGTTCTCGACGGATGGCGTGCCCGGAGCCGCCCACGCGGCTGCGGCGGCCGGCTCACGATCGTCCGGTGAATGAACGACGCCGCTCAACCGGACAGTTCCCTGGCAGTCGGACTCAGCCTGTTCCCGGTCA
>CAXUIA010000128.1:0-7423 GCA_964250835.1 uncultured Acetobacteraceae bacterium
GACTTCGTAGTTCACGCCGCGCGGCGGAGGCTCAGCTCCGACCAGATCGCCCCGAGCGCGCCGGCGAGGTGCGCGATATCTGCGTCGCTGTGAAGCGGCGAGGGCGTGATCCGTAGCCGCTCCGTGCCGCGCGCCACCGTCGGATAGTTGATCGGCTGCACGTATATCGCGTCATCCTCCAGCAGCCGATCCGTGATCGCCCGGCATCGCACCGGATCACCAACGATCACCGGCACGATATGGCTCGGATTGGCGAGATGCGGCACGCCCTGCGCGTCGAGCGCCGCGCGGACGTTCGCGACCCGGTCCTGGTGGCGCGCGCGAAGCTCATCCCCATCCGCCAGCACGCGCACCGCCGCCAGTGCTCCCGCCGCGATCGCCGGCGGCAGCGACGTCGTGAAGATGAATCCCGACGCGAACGAACGGATGAAGTCGCAAAGTGCCGCCGACCCGGCGACATACCCGCCGATGACGCCGAACCCCTTGGCGAGCGTGCCCTCGATCAGCGTCAGCCGGTGCGCCAGGCCTTCGCGCGCCGCAATCCCGGCACCGCGCGGCCCATACAGCCCGACCGCATGCACCTCGTCGAGATACGTCATCGCGCCGTAACGGTCGGCGATGTCACAGATTTCCTCGATCGGCGCGATGTCCCCGTCCATCGAGTAGACAGACTCAAAAGCCACGATCTTCGGCGCATCCCGCGGCAGCAAAGCCAGCTTCCGCTCCAGGTCCGCCAGGTCGTTGTGCGCGAACACCTGGCATTTCGCCCGGCTATGCCGGATGCCCTCGATCATCGACGCATGGTTCGACGCGTCCGACAGCACAACGCATCCCGGCAGCTTGGCGGCCAAGGTCCCAAGGCTCGCCCAGTTCGACATGTAGCCCGAGTTGAACAGGAGAGCCGCCGGCTTGCCGTGCAGGTCAGCCAGCGCGCGCTCGAGCTCTACATGGCAGACCTGGGTGCCCGAAATGTTGCGCGTCCCGCCAGCCCCCGCCCCGTAACGATCCAGCGCCTCGTGCATCGCCGCCAGCACTGAAGGATGCTGCCCCATCCCGAGATAGTCGTTGGCGCACCAGATCGTCACCTCGCTTCCATCGCGGAGACGCGCTCGCGGAAAAGCGCCGACGATCCGCTGCAACTCCGCGAACCGGCGATAGTTACCGTTGCGCTTCAAGCCGTCGATCTCGCTTCGAAAAAAGTCCTCGTAATTCATCGCCGCTCCCCCCGTCGGTCGTTCAAGCCGCCGCCGCGACCGTTTCTTGTGTGCAGCCCTGCAGCGCGACTCCAAGCGCGCCGCCATCCACCCGGCGACCGATCGCCACCACGCGACCGATCTCGTCCGCATTCGGCGTGAACGCCGCGATCGACGGCCGCCCGCCGGCCACATCGAACCTTATCCATCCACCCGACGCGGGCGCGACGCCTTTCAGCCGCTGCACGTCGCCAAACCGCCCAGCCACCACCCCATGAAGGACCGCGAGCAACAGGTCGGTTTGCACCACCCCGTCCAGCATGGCCTCCCATGAGGACATCTCAGGATGACCATGCCCATGACCATGACCATGCTCATGCCCATGGTCATGATGCTCATGCCCGTGCGCAGGACCGTCTTCATGCCCGTGGTGATCATGCGGATGGACCGTCTCGGCCGTCCGCACCGACGCAATCGGCCCAGCCGACGCAATGCCATATGTCGCCGTCAGGATCGGCGCGGTCACGTTCAGCATGCGCAGCGTCGTCTCGATCATCAGCAGATCGGCACCCGTCGCAAGGTCCGCCTTGTTGACCACCAGCACCGACGCCAGCCGAGCCTGAGCTTCCAGCAGCCGCCCATTGCGCGCATGGTCAGACAGGAACGATCCCGCATCCACGATCGTCGTGATCGCCATCGACCGCATCATCAGGCGCAGGGACGGATCGTTCAGCGTCGCCAGCAGCGAGGCGAGATCCGCCACACCGCTCGGCTCGATCAGCACCCGCTCGGGCGCATACTTCGCCACCACCGTGCCGAGCTGCTTGGCCAGATCGTTGCGCAACGAGCAGCAGATGCAGCCATTCGGCAGCTCGACCACGTCCGCACCCTGTCCCTGCAGCAGCGACCCATCGATCCCCACGGACGCGAAGTCGTTGACCAGCACAACCGTGCGCGGCCCGGCCGTCGCCAGCCGGCGCCGCATGAACGTCGTTTTGCCGGCGCCGAGGAAGCCAGACACCACCTCGACATCAAACGGCGACTGCACCGGACGCGATCGCAGGCTCCAGCCCCAAAGCTTGGCCGCCGGCAGCGGCAGCACCAGCAGCCAATGCTCGAGCACTGCGAGCGCCATCAGCACCGACAGAAAGCAGAACCCGGCCCGGTCGAACCGCGTCGCGTGCGGCGCGATCGCCGCCTGCACCAGCCGCACCAGGATCACCGTCGAGATCGTGATCGAGAACGGGAACAGCAGGTTCATCGGCTTCTTGGTCAAAAACGACCGGAGGAACTGCAGGTGCTCGGGCAGGAACTCCTCATTGAGGTTCCGCACGCCCAGGAACACGTTCAGTTTCGCACTCTGGTGCATCCACCACAGGACCATGAACGTCCAGACCGCGACCTGATTTTTGCCGCCCCAGGCGCAGGCCGTGATCGCGATTGCGGACGCGATAATGGCGAGCTCATGCCAAAGGCTGGTCTGGATCGCATGGCCGAAATGCTTCCAGCCGCTGCAACCCTCGGGGCAGGGCGTCTGACGCGGCCCCGTCACGTAACCCATGTAGAAGCTGATCTCCTGCCAGCCCCAGGCCAGCAGTCCGTAGGTGAAGGCGGCGTAAGCCGCGCGCACAGAAAGGTCGTTCTTGGTGGCAACCGTTGCCCACAGCGACAACAACGCCAGCACGCTCGCACCCAGGATGCTCCACTTGAACGTCCGCCGCGGCAGGCCGTCCAAATACATGATCGCCCCGGTGCTGAGCCACCAGACAAAGAGCGCGAAGAGGGTAGGATAGCCGTAAAGGATCATCCTCCGTTCCTACCAGGCGGGCTGCAGGCGCACGTTCGCCGGCAACGATTGATGTTTAACAGGCAAGAGATAAAGGCCGGCAAAGATCGTCGCGGCCCGCGCCGAGAGTGCCACCCGCTTGATCGTTCCGAGCACGCCGCCCTGCTTCTTGGCCGACGAGATCGCGACCGCCGTCCCCCGCATCCGCTCGAGCCCGGCCCGGAACCGCGGATCGTCGATCGGCAGCGCCACCGGGAACACCTGGCTCGCAATCTCCTGCGTGATCCGAAACACCGTGTAGTCGTACTCGGTCGGATCGACGCCGAGAGCCGCGTGAAACACCGGCCGTGCATGGTCGCGCACATACATCGTGGCAAACACCGCCAGCAGAAAGAACCGCACCCAGAACACGTTGACGCCGCGCAACAGCTTCGGGTCGGCGCGCATCAGCAGCGCGAACGCCTCGCCATGCCGGAACTCGTCGTTACACCAGTTCTCGAAGTAAGAAAAAATCGGGTGGATCATCCGATCCGGGTTTCGTTGCAAATGCCGATAGATGGTGATATACCTGGCATAGCCGATCTTTTCGGACAGGTAGGTCGCGTAGAACACGAATTTCGGTTTGAAGTAGGTGCATTTCTTCGCCCGGGCCAGGAACCCGAGGTCCACGCCGACGCCGAAATCCTTCAGGCTGTCATTGATGAACCCAGCATGACGCGCCTCGTCGCGGGTCATGAACGTAAACAGCGCCTTGGTGTCCGGATTGGTGATCCGCTTCTTGATCTCCGCATACAGCACGCAGCCCGAAAACTCCGCCGTCACCGAGCTGATCATGAAGTCCAGCAGCTCGCGCCGAAGCTCCGGTTCCAATTGCGAGAAATCCGCATCGAACCGCCCGTCACGCACGAAATGCCCGCGGTTCGGATCGCTCCCCATCTCGGCCACCAGCGCGTCCCATTCGCGCCGCACGCCCGACACGTCGATCTTGTCCATGTAGGCATAGTCGGTGGTGTAGAACCGCGGGCTCAGCACCGTGTCTTCGCGCGCCGACTCCGTACTCGAGTTCGGCATCTTGTCCGAAATGTTCGGCGTCTTGGCGACAGCATTCATCACGCGTCCTCCGCCTCGAACCCTACTTCGTACAATTGCGTCAATGCAAACACACTCGTGGCTCTCGTCCAGAACCGTCGCAACAATCCGGCCCGTCGCACCGTCGCCCTACACTGACGCGTCACTCGCTCGCCAAATCCGACCTTCGTCGGCGCGTCGTGGATCACCATGACGTCGCCTGGAGCGACGTCGAGATCGGGCGGCGAGAACGCATGAAAACTGTCCCGCGTAACCTCGATTTCGACCGTGCAGAGTGCCGCGATCGCTCGCGCCATCACTCGGGACCCTTCAGCGGCGCAAGTCCAAGCATGGCCGTGAACTTGCTCGCATTGACCGAGCCGAACCCTTCGAGATCGATCGTCGTCGACGTTCCCGGATCGGTCAGCAGAACCCGCCCGTCCGACATCTCCGCCAGCCGGTAAGGCGTCATCGGTCCGATCCGGTGAACCTTACGGTAGGTGTCGAGGCTATGAAACACGCCGCGCACAAAACTGTCCTTGTCGCCCGGGAACAAACCAAGCAGCGCTCCGTCGCGCACGTCCTGCACACGAAGCGTCTCGTCCGGACTTGCAACCGCCAGCACTGTCTTCTCGGCGATCGGCTTCGCACCGTCATCGCGTCGCGATGGCAGCAGCGCCAGCAAGCCCACCAGCGCGAACCCGCCGATCGCGATCAGCGGCGGCAGCGGCATCCGTCGCCGCGCCCTCGGGACCGGCGCTCCGCCGAACCGCCGTGACCCCGTGTCGCGCGCAACCCTGCAATCGATCGTCGCACTCATCGTCAGTCTCCCGCCAAAGCGAGCGCTGCTACGGGAACACTCGCTTGAAGCTGACGCGACAGGATCTGCGACACCCGTGCTGCGTCCGGTATGCATCGTATCATCGGTTGCACGCGCTGCGTTCTCCACGGCCGGGCATGCGGCCAAAGCTGGAAGTAACCGATCTTCGTCCGACCTTCCATCAGCAGCGCGATATCGCCGCTGCCGTTCGGCAACAACCGAAGCGACGCGGACTCAATCTGCTTGAATGGTAAATTCAGGCTTGCCGTAAGCGCCACCCCGATACGCAACACCACCCGGCGATCGGTAAGCGTGTAGACGGTCGTGCGTGAAATCGCGACCGCAAAGCCCAGCAGCATCGCAATCACCAGGCTGCCCAGCACCAGCAGCGCGGCCAACGAGAACCAAAGCGATGCCGTCTCTTCCAGCACCGCCCGCGTCCCGCAGATCGCGACCAGTACTCCGAAATAGATCGCCAAAGTGCGCACATGCAGGATGCGGCGGGCGACCTGCCGCCACTCCGGCGCTCCCTGCCAAAGCAGCGTCTCACTGGCCGGCAGCGGCCCCGGCAATCCACGCGGCGGCTTGCCGGGCAGGTTCTGATCGCGCACCACCCGTATACGGCTCATAGCAGCGGCCCTCCGCGCCCGGGCAGTGCGTACATGTCGCCGCCCCCGAAATAGCCCACCAGCTTTTCTTCTTCGAGCGGCGTGATCCGCGTCGAGTGACGCAGCCGCGGCACCAGCGCGAACTGCCCTGCCGTGATCGCGCGCACCTTCACCCGCTGCAGCCGGTTTCGATACTGTGCGAACCGGCTCGGCACCAAAACGTGTTCGCCCTCGACACCGGCGACCGTCAGCGCGACCTCCAGATACAGCACCGCTTCTTCGAGTTTATCGACCCAAAGATCGACCACCGTGCCCGCTACCAGACCGTCCGCGCCGATCACGGCCCAGCCACGCGGGTCGCGCGACGTCGGATGCAGCTGCAGGGTCGGCTGCTCGCGCAAAGGTTCGATCTTCAGCGAGCCATCCACATCGATTTCCGGCTCGTCGCTCCGGTAGCACCACGACGCCGGCCCGATACCGTCGACCAGCGGGTTTCCGGTCGGCTCCAGCGGCGCGCCTGGAAAAGTGGCGACCGGCCGTGCCCCCACCGGAAACCGTGGCGGCGATCCCGGCGGTGCAAAGAACAAGCGGCCTTCCAGGGTTCGGAACCGCTTCGGCGCCGGCGTCTGCGGCCAGGCATCGCCCGACTCCCGCTCCGTGAACGGCTCTACCTCCGAAACGAGCGGAAAACCTTCCCGTTTGCTCTCGCGCTGCAGATAAACAATCAGCCCAGCAAAGAAGATCCAGAACGCGTAGAGCGCCACCTGCGCCGTGTCGATGTAGTTGTGGCTTCCCCAGAAGCTCATGTCCGTGCCCCTTCCGACACCAACCGTCCCGTGTGGACGGACGTGAAACGAACCAGCGGCCCAAGCACGATCAGTGTGGCGAAAAGCATTGCCAGCTCGACCGCGTAGACCGCCTCGTAGCCTGTCGCTGGACCCGCCATGACCGTGCCCAACCCGCCGCGCACCGCAATCCCGCCGACCAGATCACGCAGAATGCCGCCGCACGCGATCGCCGAGCCCGCCGCGAACGCCTGCACTGCACCCCATTGGCCGAGTGCGAGACCGACCGAATGACGCCCGCCGCGATCCATCGCACCCGACAAAGTGCCCGCGAGAAACAGCGCCGCGCCGAACCCGATCATTGTGGTCCCGATCGCGAACATGCCGCCCGAGCGCATCGGCGCCGACAGCATTACGCACGTGAACGCCGCCAGCCCGGCGATCGCGCCGAACGCTGCCACCCTGAACCGGTCGAAACCGCGTCCCAACAGCCGCCACGCGAACCCGAAACCGCCAAGACCGCCTGCCGCCAGCAGCGCCGTCAGCGCCGTGGTCTCGCCTACCGGCAAACCAAGCACCTGGCCGCCATAGGGTTCGAGCAGCACGTCCTGCAGGCTGAAGGCGAACGTGCCGATGCCGACCGCGACCAATCGGCGCTTGCCCTGCGGCTCCGACAGCAGAGACCTCCAGGCCTGATCGAACCGCCGCGGCTCGGCGTCGACCATCCGGCCGCGCGGCTCCTGCTTCCAGAGAGCCACGCAGTTGAGCGCCATCGTGACCGTCGCCGACCCCTGCACCACCTGGATCAGCCGCAACTCCGAGAAGTCCCGTAGCAGCAAACCAAAGATCAGTGAGCTCGCAAGCACGCCCACCAGCAGCATCAGGCACAAAACAGTCACCACCTGCGGCCGCGACCGCTCCGGCGCGATGTCGGTCGCCAGCGCCAGGCCCACCGTCTGCACCGTGTGCAACCCCGCACCGATCAGCAGGAATGCGATACCCGCGGCGAGCGGTCCCGCGAATGGCGGCGGCGGCCGTCCCATATGGTAGCCGGACAGCAGAAGCAGCGCGAACGGCATCATCGCCAGCCCGCCGAACTGCAGCAAGGTCCCGATCCACAAATAAGGCACACGCCGCCAGCCGAGTGCCGAACGATGCGTGTC
>CAXUIA010000129.1:0-7133 GCA_964250835.1 uncultured Acetobacteraceae bacterium
GGCTGATGCCGGGTGATCCGATCGTGCTCGTGGTCGCGGCCGCATCGCACCGAGGCGAGGCGTTGGACGCGACGCGTTTTCTGATCGACTGGCTTAAGACAAAGGCACCGTTCTGGAAGAAGCAGGAGTTTGAGGACGGACGTTCCGCTTGGGTGGAGGCGCGCGCGGCTGACGAAGCGGCGGCGGACGGTTGGGGAGTCAAGTGACTGGGTCCACGGGGATTGTTTTAGACGGAGCCCTGACCGGCGGCTCGGGCTTGGGCTCGTAACGACACCAAGGCCGCCCGGCGCACCGCCAGCACTGTGGTTTTCGTGCCAGGCAGACGTAGCGGCCATGCAGGATCAGCCAGTGGTGGGCCGGGCGAAGCATCTCGGGCGGGATCCGCTTGATGAGCCCGTCCTCGACCTCACGAGGCGTCTTGCCCGGTGCGAGCCCGGTGCGATTGCCCACCCGAAAGATGTGCGTGTCGACCGCCATCGTGCTTTCGCCGAATGCCACGTTGAGTACTACGTTCGCGGTTTTGCGGCCGACGCCCGGAAGCGCTTCAAGAGCGGAACGGTCGGAGGGCACGTCGCCGCCGTGACGATCGAGCAGAAGTTGCGACAAAGCCACGAGGTTGCGCGACTTGCCCTGCCAGAGGCCGATGCGCCTGATGTGCGAGGCGACGCCGTCCACCCCGAGTGCCACCATTGCAGCCGGGTCAGGCGCAACAGCGAACAAGGTGCGCGTCGCGAGATTGACCGACTTATCGGTTGCCTGGGCGGACAGGACGACGGCGACCAGCAACGTGTAGGGGGTGGTGAAAGTGAGCTCGCTCTCGGCGTTCGGGTTGGCCCGCGCGATCGCGTCGATAAAGGCGCGGACGTCCGTCTTGGGCATGGGGGTTTTGCGTGCGCGTGCCATGCTCTTATCAGAGGGGGTTCGGACGGCTCTGGCAAACAACGGCTGCAGCGCCATTGTCTGACGTCATGAGCGCCGAGCCCGTTCTGTTTGAGGCGATGATTACGCCGCATCGCAGCCTTTCGGCGCGCGCCGGGCGTCGGATCGTGCTCGCTCTGGTGACCGCGGCCGGACTATCGGCGGGGGTGTTCCTGCTGCTTGGCGCCTGGCCGGTTACGGGGTTCTGTGGCGGCGAGATCGTGCTTGCCGCGACATTGCTGCTGCTGCACGCACGGGCGGCTCGGGCGAGTGAACTGGTGCTGCTGAGCGAACGCGCGTTGCGGGTGGTGCGCACCGACCCGCGTGGACGCCGCGCCGTGTGCGAGCTGCCGACGGCGTGGCTGAATGTGCGGCTGGAGGAGCGGAACGGGACGACGCCGCGTCTGGTTGTAGCGCACCGTGAACGGCTGGTGGAACTTGGGCGCGTGCTGGGCGAAGACGAGAAACGCGACCTTGCGGCAGCGTTGCGCGGGGCGTTAGAGCGTGTACGAAACCCCGTGTTTGTGAACGCCCAGCTTTAATCAACCAGGGCTGTGCT
Source organism: uncultured Acetobacteraceae bacterium (assembly GCA_964250835.1). Classification (GTDB taxonomy): domain Bacteria; phylum Pseudomonadota; class Alphaproteobacteria; order Acetobacterales; family Acetobacteraceae; genus CAXTPV01. The sequence continues at coordinate 1,478 of CAXUIA010000129.1, forward strand.
CTGGACCCGTCCTCCGAAGCAAGCGTTCGGGTTCCAAGGGCCGCCATCGGCGGGTGGGGCGGAGCCCCGAGGGAAAAGATGAAATCACGGAACGCCGTGTTCGGCGTGCTCGCCTTTCTGTTCGGCCATTGGCGCCGCCATCTTCGGCTGGTGGTGCAGGTGGTGCTCGCCATCGTCGTCTCGACGGGGGCCGACGTCGTGCTGCCGCTGCTGTCGGGCGACCTGGTGACGGACGTGGCGCGGCCGGCAAGCGATCCGGCGATGCGTCACGCGGTGATCGTGGTCTTGGCCGGGATGACGGCGCTCGGCGCGCTTGCGGTCGCGGCGCGTCGGGTGGCGTTTTTGAGTATAACGGCGCTGACCGTCAACAACATGACCGCGATCGCGCGTGATGCGTTCTGGCGGGTGCAGCGCTTCTCGACCGATTGGCACGCGAACAGCTTCGCCGGCTCGATCGTGCGTCGGGTCACACGCGGCATGTGGGCGGTCGACCTGCTGAACGATACGCTGCTCGTGTTGTTGCTGCCGGGCGTGCTGGTGCTGGTGTTCGCGACCGCGATCCTGCTGCTGCGATTTCCGGACATGGGCGTGCTGCTCGGCGCGTTGTCGGTTGCCTACATCATGCTCTCTTCAACGCTGCAGCTTCGCTACGTATCACCTTCGGCGCGTCTGTCGAACCGCTGGGACAGCCGCGTGTCGGGCACGCTGTCGGACGCGATCAGCTGCAACCCGGTCGTCAAGGCGTTCGGCGCAGAGACGCGCGAGGACGCGATCCTTGCGGGCACGCTGGAGCGCTGGGCCAAGCGGACCAGGCGCACATGGGTACGGGGGACCACCAGCGGCAACGCGCAAGGTGTGGCGTTGCTGGTGCTGCGCACGCTGGTGGTGGCCGACGCGCTTCACCTGTGGTGGACTGGTGTCGCCGGGCCGGGCGATCTTGCCTACGTGCTGACCACGATCTTCCTGGTGCAGGGCTACCTGCGCGACATGGGCCAGCACATTTCCAACATCCAGCGTTCGGTCAACGAGGCCGAGGAGCTGGTCGGACTGCAGTCGGAGCCGCTGGGCGTGGAGGATCGGCCGGGTGCTGGGACCCTGCGCGTGTCGCGCGGCGCGATCGACTTCGAGCACGTCGTGTTCCGTTACGGTTCGCAGGGGACGCGGCTGTTTGACCGGCTCGACGTGCACATCGCACCCGGCGAGCGGGTCGGGCTGGTCGGACCGTCGGGGTCGGGCAAGACGACGTTCGTCAAGCTGCTGCAGCGGCTCTACGACGTGGATGATGGGCGCATCCTGGTCGATGGCATCGACATCGCGAGCGTGCGGCAGGCGAGCTTGCGCAGGGAGATCGCGATCGTGCAGCAGGAGCCGATCCTGTTTCACCGGTCATTGGCCGAGAACATCGCCTATGCGCGGCCGGGTGCGCGCCCCGACGAGGTGATGGAAGCGGCGCGGCTCGCCAACGCGTCCGAATTCATCGAGCGGCTGCCGCGCGGTTACGCGACGCTGGTCGGCGAGCGTGGGGTAAAGCTCTCGGGCGGCGAGCGCCAGCGCGTCGCGATCGCGCGTGCGTTCCTGTCCAACGCGCGGGTGCTGGTGCTGGACGAGGCGACGTCGAGCCTCGACTCCGAATCCGAGGCGCTGATCCAGGAGGCGATGGGTCGGCTGATGCAGGGGCGGACGGTGATCGTGGTGGCGCACCGGCTGTCGACGGTGCGGATGCTCGACCGGATCCTGGTGTTCCGTCACGGTCGGGTGGTGGAGGACGGGCCGCACGCGGCGCTGCTGTCGCGCGATGGGGGGCTCTACCGTCGGCTGTACGAGCACCAGTCGCTTGGGCTGGTGGCGGCGGAGTAGACGATTCAAGCCGGCGACTTGATGAAGTCGACGAAGGCGCGAAGCGGGGCGGGAAGGTGGCGATGGCCGGGATAGTACAGAAAAGGTCCGGAGAAGCGCTGCCACCATGGTTCCAGCACCGGTTCGAGCGCGCCGCTGTTGAGGTGCGGGCGTAGCCAGTCCTCGAAGAGGTGGATGAGGCCGGTGCCGGCGACAGCTGCGTCGACGGCAAGCTCGACGGCGGCGCCGGCGCGCACGATGAGCGGGCCGGTCGGATCGACCATGACAATTTCGCCGCCTCGCTCAAATTCCCACATGTTCATCGCGCCACTGCTGAAGCGGCCGCGCAGGCAGGCGTGGTTGAGCAGGTCGCGCGGGTGCGCGGGCCGGCCATGCCGGTCCAGGTAGGACGGCGCGGCGGCGGTGGCGAAGCGCTGCTCACGCGGACCGATCGGAACGGCGATCATGTCCTGTTGAAGACGTTCGTCATAACGGATGCCGGCATCGCAGCCGGCGGCGAGCACGTCGACGAAGCTGTCCTCAGCGACGATCTCGAGGCAGATGTCGGGGTAGGCCGCGAGGAATGGCGGGACGACCCGTGGCAGGACGAGGCGGGCGGCGCTGACGGGCACGTTCAGCCGGAGCGTTCCCATCGGGCGATCGCGGAAGCCGTTGACCAGGTCGAGTGCGGATCTGATGTCGTCCAGTGCCGGAATGAGCCGTTCGAGCAGGCGGCTGCCAGCCTCGGTGGGCGCCACGGTGCGTGTGGAGCGGTTCAGCAGCCGGACGCCGAGCCGTGCCTCGAGTCGGGTGATGGCTTCGCTGTACCCGGACGCGCTGCCGCCGTTGGCCCGCCCCGCCTGGCGGAAGCCGCCGGCGCGAGCGACGAGGCAGAACGCGGTGAGGTCGTCGAAGTCCGCCGCCATCGTTCGCCCTTTCGAACAGCCCGTGCTGATTGCGGATGGTTATCGCGCGAGCAGACTCTGTCTACATGCCTGGCCGTCAAGGAGACTGAACGATGAGCGAGACGATCGAGGCCGATACATTCCGGCTTGGCGGCCGGACGGTCCAACGCATGGGCTACGGTGCGATGCAATTGGCTGGCCCGCACGTGTTCGGGCCGCCGAAGGACCGCGACGCTGCAATCGCAGTGCTGCGCGAGGCGGTGGCGAGCGGGGTCAACCACATCGATACCAGCGACTTTTACGGCCCGCACGTCACCAACCAGATCATCCGCGAGGCGCTGCACCCGTATCCAGACGACCTTGTGATCGTCACCAAGCTCGGCGCGAAGCGTGGCGAGGATGGTTCGTGGAACCCGGCGTTTTCGCCCGAGGCGCTGACGAGCGCCGTGCATGACAATCTGCGCAATCTTGGCCTCGACGTGCTGGAGGTCGTGAACCTGCGCGCGATGTTCAGCCGGTCCGGACCTGCCGAAGGATCGCTGGAGGCGCCGCTGGCGGTGCTGGTCGAGCTGCAGCGGCAGGGCCTGATCCGTCATATCGGGCTGAGCAACGTCACGGAGGCTCAAGTCGCGCAGGGGCGGAGCATGTGCGAGATCGTGTGCGTGCAGAACCTTTATAACCTCGCGAACCGCGCCGACGACGCGCTGATTGATGCGCTGGCCGCTGCGGATACGGCGTATGTGCCATTTTTCCCGCTGGGTGGGTTCACGCCGCTGCAGTCGACGGCGCTGTCCGACGTTGCGGGTCAGTTGGGTGCGACGCCCATGCAGGTGGCGCTGGCCTGGCTGCTGCATCGGGCGCCGAACATCCTGTTGATCCCGGGCACTTCTTCGCTGGGGCATCTGCGGGAGAACCTCGCCGCATCAAGGCTTCGTTTGTCGGGGGATGCGCTGGCGACGTTGGACCAAATCGGCCTTTAACGGCTCGACAGCATTGGCCCCAGCGGCGCGCCGCCGAAGAGGTGCACGTGCAGGTGCGGCACTTCCTGCCCGCTGGCGGGGCCCATGTTGGACAGCAGCCGGTAGCCGCCGGCTTCAAGGCCGAGCTGGCGGGCGACGGCACCGATGGCGCGGATGAAGCCGGTGATCTCGGCGTCCGAGGCGCGGCTGGAGAAGTCCGCGAACGACACGTAAGCGCCTTTGGGGATGATCAGCACGTGAACCGGCGCCTGTGGCGCGATGTCGTTGAAGGCGAGCGCGTGCTCGTCCTCGTAGACGCGCTTGGCGGGAATTTCGCCGCGCAGGATGCGGGCGAAGATGTTGTCGTTGTCGTAGGGACCCAACCCGTCGAGCGCCATGCCTCTTATACTCCCTCAGTGACGCGCAGCTTTCTCCTCGTGGCCGCCGATGCCCTCGCGGCGGCGCAGCTCTTCCCAGACTTGCGCGGGCTCGACGCCCCCATCCACCCACAGGACGATCAGGTGGTAGAGCACGTCGGCGGCCTCGCCGATCAGCCCGTCGCGATCGCCGGCGACGGCTTCGATCAGGCACTCAAACGTTTCTTCGCCGAGCTTCTGCGCCACCTTGCGCGTGCCGCGCGCCAGCAGCCGGGCCGAATGGCTGCGGCGCGGGTCGGCGTTGCGACGGGCGATGATCAGGGCGTGCAGGCGATCGATGACGGCGAAGTCGGGCGGCCCGTCCTGCTTTCGCCCGTTCTTGCTCATGGACGCAGAGGCAGACGCGTGCCGGGCGTGACGGCCGTGCGTACGGGAAGGCCCGCGTCGCGCATCGCGCGCTTGACGTCGGCGATGGTGAACCGGCCGAAATGGAACACGCTTGCCGCGAGCAGCGCGCTCGCTCCAGCACGCGCGCCGTCGACGAAATGAGCGAGCTCGCCGACGCCGCCCGAGGCGATGACGGGGATCGGCACGGCGTCGCTCACGGCGCGCAGCAGCTCGAGATCGAAGCCTTCGCCGGTGCCGTCGCGATCCATGGAGGTAAGCAGGATCTCGCCCGCGCCGCGCGCGGCGATGTCGCGCGCCCAGGCGACCGCATCGCGGCCGGTGGGGGTGCGGCCGCCATGGGTGAAGACCTCCCAGCCGCCGGCGTTGCGGCGGGCGTCGATCGCGACGACCACGCACTGGCTGCCGAACTTGGTGGCCGCTTCGTTGACGAGCTGGGGACGGGCGACGGCCGCCGAGTTCATCGAGCACTTGTCGGCGCCCGCCAGCAGCAAGCGGCGCATGTCGTCGGTTGAGCGGACCCCGCCACCCACCGTGAGCGGCAGGAAGATGCGGGCAGCCGTGCGTGAGACGACATCAAGGATGATGTCGCGCTTCTCATGGCTCGCCGTGATGTCGAGGAACGTCAACTCGTCGGCGCCGGCCGCGTCGTAGATCGCGGCCTGCTCGACCGGGTCGCCGGCGTCACGCAGCGAGACGAAGTTCACACCCTTGACGACGCGCCCGTCCTTGACGTCGAGGCAAGGAATGATCCGGAGCGTCAGCATGCAACGCCGGTCAGAAGGTCGATGGCGTCGCGCAGCGTGATCCGTCCGTCATAAAGCGCCCGTCCGACAATCACACCCTCGATGTTCGGGCTGTCCTCGGCGGCAGCGACCAGCGCCTCCAGATGGGCGAGCGCGCCCACGCCGCCCGATGCGATGACCGGGATGCCCACCTCGATCGCGACGCGGGTGATCCCGTCGAGGTCGAGACCGCCCAGCATGCCGTCGCGCGAGATCTCGGTCAGCACCAGGCAGGCGGCGCCCGCGTCGTCCCAGCGGCGGGCGGAGGGGGTGGGGGGGCGGGGGGGGTTCCGGCCCACGGCGCCCGAGGCGGCGATGGCGGCCAAGCGAGCCGACTAGGCTCTGTTGACGATGCTATGGTTTGCCTGCTATCAAGTTAGATGCGTCTT
>CAXUIA010000129.1:7143-7379 GCA_964250835.1 uncultured Acetobacteraceae bacterium
CCGCGAGGACGAGCGCCGGGTTCTTGACCGCGGCGCTGCCGAGCAGGACCCGGCTCACCCCGCGGTTGAGCCAGAACTCGATGGCGTCCATGTCACGGATGCCGCCGCCGAGCTGCACCGGGACGGTTGCTTGCTCCAGGATGCTTTCGACCGCATCGCCGTTGACGGATCGGCCGGCGAATGCGCCGTCGAGATCGACCACGTGCAGCCAGCGGCAGCCGGCGTCGATCCAGGCA
>CAXUIA010000130.1:0-3535 GCA_964250835.1 uncultured Acetobacteraceae bacterium
CGGCGAGCTTGGCGTCCGGCTCGGGCATGTTCTGGGCGATGCGCGAGGCGGTGACGAGCAAGGCCGGCACGACGGAGCGCGCGCTTGCGGTGCTGATGCGGGACGGTGGGCTGCCCGATCTGGTCGCCGACGCGGTGATGGCGGCGGCGGAACGCTCCCGGGCGCTTGCGTCTTGACCGGGTGGCCGACGTTGTCACCTCTTCGCGGCCAAGCGTGAGGAGAGGACGATGAGCGAGGAGTTGGCGGCGGCGCAGTTCGATCAGGCGCTGATAACGAGCGCTTTCGAGCAGGTCGCCGCGCGGGGATGGCGTCGTCTGAGCCTGGTGGAGGCCGCGCGGGCAGCAGATCTGCCGCTCGACCGAACACGCGAGCGATTCGCGGGCCCGTCAGACCTGCTGCTGCGGCTGGGATCGCTTGCCGATCAGGCGGCACTGGCGGAGGCAGGCGGCGATGGGTTCGCGGGCGCTCCGGCGCCAAGTGCGCGTGAGCGCCTGTTCGACATGCTGATGCGCCGTTTCGACGTGCTGCAGCAGCACCGTGGGGGCGTGATCGCGCTGCTTGCGGCACTGCCGTCGGATCTGCCGCTGGGCCTGCTGCTGACGAGTGCGACGTCGCACAGCATGCGCTGGATGTTGGAGGGCGCCGGGATCGACGCGGGCGGGGTGCGCGGGGCAATCAGGGTCAATGGGCTGCTCGGGGTGTGGCTGTATACGCTGCGCGCCTGGGAGCGCGACGACAGTCTGGACCTGGCTGGGACGATGGCGGCCCTCGACCGGGCACTGGAGCGGATGGCGCAGTTCGATGCGGTGCTTCGCCCGGCGGCAGCGCCCGAGGTCGATCCGGCGTTGGCCGCGGTGGTGGTGGCGGAAAACGAGCCGCCTGCGGTGCCGGAGATCTGAACTGGGATCTGGGCAAAGCGGGACGGTGCCCCGCATCTCGCCAAACGTTGGGCGTTTGAACACTCGCCCCGCCAGGACGTATGCGGTCAAAGAGATATTTCTGACGCTGCAGGGCGAAGGGATCAACGCCGGACGCGCGGCGGTGTTCTGCCGGTTCGCGGGTTGCAATCTGTGGTCGGGGCGCGAAGCTGATCGCGCGGAGGCGGTTTGCCGGTTTTGCGACACGGATTTCGTGGGAACCGACGGGGTTCGCGGCGGGCGTTACGATGCAGCGGGACTGGCCTCGACGATTGCGGCGTGCTGGCAAGGTGACCGGGACCGGCTGGTTGTGCTGACCGGGGGCGAGCCGCTGCTGCAGGTCGATAGGGGTTTGATCGAGGCGCTGCATGGGCTCGAGTTCGAGGTGGCGGTGGAGACCAACGGAACCATCGTGCCGCCACGCGGGATCGACTGGGTATGCGTCAGTCCGAAGGCGGGCACGACGCTCGCCGTCGAGACGGGTGACGAGCTGAAGCTGGTATTTCCGCAGCCGGACGCACCGCCGGAGCGTTTTGCCTCGCTCGGCTTTCGTCATTTTTTGCTGCAGCCGATGGATGGATCCGGCCGGGCGGGGGCGACGCGGGCGGTGATCGACTATTGTCTTGCACATCCGCAATGGCGATTGAGTGTGCAAACCCACAAGGTGCTGGGCATTCCGTGATCGAGCTCAGTCAGAGCTTCGGCTTCGAGGCGGCGCACACTTTGACGCGTGAGGTGGGGGCGGAGGGAAGCGCGCGCATTCACGGGCATTCCTATCGGGCGGAGCTCGTGTTGCGTGGGCCGGGGGAGCGCGTGAGCGGGATGCTGATCGACCTCGGGCTGGTGGCATCGACAGTGGAGACGTTGCGAGATCGTCTCGACCATCGGCTGCTCGACGAGATCGAGGATTTGGGGCCGGGGACGATGGAGAATCTGGCGGCCTGGATCTTTGACAAGGCGAAGCCGTCATTGCCGCCGCTGTGGCGGGTCATCGTTCGGCGCGACAGTCTTGGACAAAGCTGTGCTTTTCAGCCCGATGCGGACCCTTGCGGACCGGCGTAGAGCGGACTTATCAGAGGTGCGATTGGGGCGTAGCCAAGCGGTAAGGCAGCGGATTTTGATTCCGCCACGCGGAGGTTCGAATCCTCCCGCCCCAGCCAGCCGTTCAGGACGTGAGGGAATGCGCCGGCGGGCACATCCCCTCCGCCGCTCAGACCGCCTTCTTGAGGTTGGGACTGGCCTTGAACCGGACCGTTTTGCCGGCCTTGACCTTGACGGGCTCGCCGGTGCGCGGGTTGAGCGCCTTGCGCGCCTTTGTTTTGCGAACGGTGAAGGTGCCGAACGACGGCAGGGTGAAGCCGCCTTCCTTTTTCAGTTCGCGGACGATGGCGCCGATCAGGTCGGCAGCGGCCTGATTGGCGGCGACCCCGGTGCAGTCGATCGAGTCTTGAAGAACGCTGGCGATGAATGCCTTGCTCATGACGTGGTTGGTGCTCCTTTGCGCTTTCCTGTCGATGTGGTCTGCGATTTGCGACTCGAACCCATTCGACAACAACGGATCGCATGTAACTTACCGTGCCAGCCCTTACCAGGGGTGTTTGCGACACTTACGGAATTGGCCGCTCAGGCCTCCAAGGATCTGTGGCGGTGACATCACGCGAGGGCCGGCGCGTATGCCTCTTCGCCGAGCATCACCGCGGCGGGCGCATCCCGGCGACGTCACTTCGTTACTTGCGCGCCATCGCGGAGGCGGGATTCGAGATTTACGCGGCACTGTCGGGATCGACCGAGATCGACCCGAGAGATCAGCGTGTGTTTGAAACGATCGGCGTGACGGCTCGGAACCGACGCAATGCGGGGCTCGACTTCGGGGCGTGGCGGGAGCTGATCGACCATGGCGCCGCAGAGGGAGCCGACCAAGTGCTGCTGGCCAACGACAGCGTCTTCGGTCCGTTTGCGCCGCTCGCGCCGCTCATGCGTGCGATGGCCGGGTTCGACGCGTGGGGCATGGTCGAGAGCCGGGAGGGCCGCCCCCATTTGCAATCATGGTTCGTGTGGATGACCGGGGAGGCGTTCCGGCGGCCAGCAGTCCGCCGGGTATGGGAACAGCCATTTGAGGCGATGAGCAAGGCGGAGATCATCGTGCACGGCGAATTGGGGTTGAGTGCGGCCTTCGAGGCGGAGGGGCTCGACGTGGGCGCGCGTTACCGGGACGTCTTTCGGGTCAGACCGTCCGGGCTGATCGCGACGAACCCGATGCATTTCCGGTGGCGGCGGCTGCTCGAGAGCGGAGCCGTGCCGTTTGTGAAGGCGGAGCTGCTACGGGACAACCCGGCGCTGATCCTGGATGCCGGGAGCTGGGCGCGTGTGCTGGAGGGGCTGGGAGTGACTTGGACGGCGGAGATCCGGGCGGCGCTTGGTGACCGGAGGTCCATCGGGGCTTGGACGTTTCGCAAGGCGGCGATGCAGTTGGCACTGCGTGAGGACCGGCTCGCTGTGCTGCGCGACGTGGCAAGGCGAACGGTCGGGAAAACGGCCGGGCTCTAAGCCCGGGCGCGCGGGGGGGGCGGGGGGGGGGGCGTTGGAGCGGCGGCGGCCGGTGGGGGGGCCGGCGAGCG
>CAXUIA010000130.1:3545-7331 GCA_964250835.1 uncultured Acetobacteraceae bacterium
GGGCCCTCCCCCCGCCCGCTCGGTCGGTCAGGTGTAGTGGACGTTGGAGCTGCTGAGGCCGTTCTGGTAGCCGACGAGAGTGATCTTGGTGCCGTCGCTCAGGCCGATCACCGTGGATGTGACGCCGCCCATGGCGACCTGGTTGCTACCCTGAGCGATGATTGCAGCAGCCTGGCTCGCGCCATAGCCGAAGAACGTGAGCAGGTTGCCGGAGGCCGAGCCGAAGTCGGTGATGGTGACCTGGGTGTTGGAGCCGCCGTTGGTGGACAGGAAGTCGAAGTAGTTGAAAGCGCCAGAGCCGCCGGTGATGGTGGAGGCTCCGTTGCCGGCGACGATGGTGTCGGTGCCGGTGCCGCCCACCAGGCTCGCATTGCCGGAGCCGGCCCAGAACTGGCTGCCGCCGGACGCATTGGCGCCGTTGAGGGTGACCGCGCCACCGACCGTGTGACTGGGATCGTTGGCGACGAAGATGTTGCCGGCAACCGTGCTGGTGAGGCTGATGTTGGCGCCGCTGGCGCCATAGAGCGTGTCCGGGCTGCCGCCGGTCACGGAGGCGGTCACCGAGCCGGAGACGGAGTCGTTGAGGACGAACGAGCCGGCCGACTGAAGGAAGCTGGTGCCGCCTGCGCCGGCGTAGACGGTGGTTGTGCCGCCAACGTCGATGGTGGTGTTGCCGGCGGACGCGCCATAGACGGTGTTGCTGTCACCGGTGAATATGGTGTTGTTGGTGCCTTGCTCGTCGTGGACGACCAGCGTTCCGCCGGCGCGGCCTTCGCTGACAAAGGAGTTCGAGCCGGTGATGGTGACGACGGTGTTGCCGGAACCACCAATCACGGTTTGGTTGTTGCCTGACGCGTCAACGATGCCCGAGTTGACTTCGGCGTAGCTGCCGTTGCCGCCGCCGAGCGCCACCGTGTCGTTGCCGTCGCCGCCCGAGAAGTAGTTGGTGCCGTTTCCCCCCACGAAGGAGATCGCCGACGGGAGCGTCGCGGGTCCGAAATAGGCGACGCTGGTGCCGTCGCCCGCGAGAACAGTCCCAGCTCCGGACGCGCCGTTGATCAGCTGTTCACCGAGGTTGTTTTCGAGTGCGATGAATGAGTTTGGAGCGAGGGTGGAGAAGCTCGAGGGTGTGGAGACCAGCTGGGCGGCTGTGATCGACTGCCAGCTCGACGCCAGCGGCAGGCCGAAGCTGTCGTTGCCTGTGGTGATGACGATGCCGGCACTGGAGCCGTTCGATCCATGAATAGTAACCGAGCCTGAGAAAGCAGTCATGCGCGCACCCTCATCGAGGCCTCTGCAGGCGCGCTACCGAGCGGCCGGTCAACCTCATCGCGGCTCCGGATACAGTATGGAGACGGTGCAACGCAATAAAAAACATTGCTCAAAAATATGACAAACGGATGATAGCGGCGGAGATGCGCCCCTGAGAGCGTTTGTGCTTCTGAACGGGTGTTAGCCAGCGAGACCTGTTACAACGCGGGCAACAGCCTGCTCCAGCCGGCCTGAGTGTTCGGACGGCTCGCTAATACGTTTGAGCTTCTAACGAGTTCTGGACGGCCTCTTGGGTTGAGAGCGAGATCCGTCCAGAAGCCGTCCTCAAGTCAACGGTGAAACTTGGCAAGCATCTCCAAACACCGTCTTGCCCGCTACTTTGATTTTAAGTGGAAAGCACGTTGGATAGACTGAGTTCACTTTTGGTGACATTGACCAGATTAACAGTTGCGCCGTCCGAGAACGTATAAGTCAGGCCACTCTCCTGACCGCTCAGGCCTATGATTGTCGTCGTCGAGCTTGCACCGGCGATGAATTGCGCGGCAGCGGAGCCGCCGAAGCCGAAGAAAGTGACTTTGTCGTTGGGGTCGCCCTGGAGGAAGTTTTCCACCGTCATGACGCTGTTGCTGCTGGCCGTGTAGATCATGTCGAAGTAGTTGATGGCGCTGGAACCGCCTGCCCGCATGTCCGAGGTGCCAGCCCCGGCCACCATCGTATCGCCGCCAGAACCGCCGAGCAGGGTGGCATTGCCGGAGCCGGCCCAGAACTGGTTGCCGCCACTGGCCGCGGAGCCGTCGAAATAGGCGACGCCACTCGCGCCGACAACGCTGTCGTTGGCGACGAAGACATTGTTGTGTGTGCTGCTGAGAAGAGTGATATGCGTCGAGCCGCCCGCCGCATAGAGCGTGTCGCTTCCTGCGGCAGGACCGCCGGTCACGCTGATCGAGGAGCTGGCGCCGACGAAGCGCAGAGTGCCACCTTGCTGGTTGTAGGCGGCGCTGCCGCCGGAAGCGCCGTCAACCGTGGTGCTCCCGTAGGCGTTGATGGTGGTGGTGGAGATCTGAGAGATGTTGATCGTGCTGCCGTTGACGACGTTGAGCGTGCTGCTTGTGCCGAGCGTGTCGTCAATGGTGAGCGGGCTCGTGTAGCTGCCATCGACGACCGCGCCGTGGGCGCCCGCGAGGACGATGTTGGCTGAACCGATGCCAGCCTGGATGAAGTCGTTGCTGCCGGCGACCGAGAGCTGCGCGCCGCCCGAGCCCAGATAGACCTGATCGGTGCCGGCACCGAGCGCGATGGTGCTGCTGCCGGATCCGGCGATGATGCTATCGTTGCCGTTTCCGCCGACAAGGGTCGTGTTGGCGCTGCCGCCTACGAAGGTGAGGTTGGTGCCATCGCCGACCAGGACGACGGAAGACTGAGCGGCGGTGCCGCCGCCGATGATCCCGACGGTCCCGAAATCGTTTTGCACGACGATGTTGGTGCCGCCAGTCAGCAGGTTGATGCCAGCTGATCCGACCTCAGCGGTCAAAGCCTGGAACATCGACGCGTGCGCGCTGGCGTAGGAATTACCTGTGGTACCGACTGGCGCACCGTTCGCGCCATGCAGTGTCACCGAGCCTGACATTCGTTTATCCTTTTGTCGCTATCATGAGCCGCCGCCCTAGTCGTGGTGGAGACCAGCGCCCGGCGGAAACTACGCGGCTATAACGTTACGCGGCAATCACGTATTCCGTTACATCAAGCGAGTCTGAGCGCCAAAAATGAACAAGGGCTGAATGCTTTTGTCATTTTGTGCAATGCACCTGTTTTACAGCATAACCGGCTACTTGTAATGTCATCCGCGACATGGAGAGCGGGATGGACGGGGCGGGCCACGAGATGACGCGGGACGACGGTTCCGACTGCCTCGAGCATCTCATGTCGGCCTCGCTCGACCGTGTCATGGACCGGCCGCTCGGCCTGGACACCCTTCCCGGCTCCGAGGGACTGGGGCATTTGCCATTCGCCGCCTGGCTTGTTCTGGCACTGCGACCGACGCTGACGGTGGGCGTCACGCTACGGCGTCCGGCGTTCCACTCCGCACTCTGCGAGGCGCTCACCCGCGAGAACATCGCGGGTGAAGTGGCCGCGGTGTCGCGACCCGGCCATACGATGCCCGGGGCGGCCGAACTTGACCGTTTGTTTCCGGGAGTGGCGCATCACGTTCGTCTGCCAAGTCCGGAGGCATGCCTGCCGTTCGCGGACGGAACGGTGACGTTGCTCCATGCCGATCTGGATCTGTGGCGTGAAGGCGGCGACAGATGGCGGCGCACACTGTCGCCTGAAGGCGTGCTGGTTCTGCACGGGCTCCCCGAAGCGGGTTCGTCGGAGGTGATGATGTTCACCCATGACGGAGGGCTGCTCGTGGAACGGGCCGGCCATCGGGCATCCACGTCGATCGAGTTGCTGCTGCGCCTCGCGTCGGCGCGCGGACCTCATCTGGCGCGCCTGCGGGCGCGTTTCGCTTCGCTG
>CAXUIA010000131.1:0-7282 GCA_964250835.1 uncultured Acetobacteraceae bacterium
GGCAGGCCGCCGCCTCGCCCGGCGGCCTGCCTGGGAGCTGGACGCGATCGAGTCGCAGCGACGCCTCGCCGCAGCCGACCGTCAGTCGGTCATCGAGCACGGTCCCCGGTGGCCCGGACAGGGCTTCGGGGTGGGCCGCGAGGACCTTGAGCGTTCGGGCGCCCTCTCTCGCGGGGAGCGTGGTGTGTGAGCCGGGCCAGGGATTGAATGCGCGGACCTGGCGGTCGAGCGCGGCCGCGTCGCTTGTCCAGTCGATGGCGCCGTCGTTACGGTCGAGCTTGGCGGCATAGGTGGCGCCGGTTTCGGGCTGCGCGATGGGCTCGGGAGATCGGGCAAGCACGTCGAGGATGAGCTGGGCGCCGAGCGTTGCGAGGCGGCCCTGCAGGTCGCGGGTGGTGTCGCGCGGGCCGATCGGGATGGCGGCGCGGGCGAGCATGGGGCCGGTGTCGAGACCCTCGTCCATCTGCATGATGGTGATGCCGGTGTCGTCGTCGCCTGCGAGCAGGGCTGCGTGGATCGGCGCCGCGCCGCGCCATCGCGGGAGCAGGCTCGCATGGATGTTGAGACATCCGCGGGCGGGTGCCTCAAGCATGGGCGCGGGCAGGAGCAGGCCGTAAGCGGCGACGATGCCGGCGTCGAGCTCGAGGGAGGCGAAGCGTTCCCATTCTTCGGCATTGGTGCGTAGCCGGCGCGGTGTGCGGACCGGGAGGCCGAGTGTCTCTGCCCGCTGGTGAACTGCGCAGGGGGTCAGACGATGGCCGCGGCCGGCGGGCTTCGGCGGCTGAGCGTAGACTGCCTCGATCTGATGGCCGGCGTCCACGAGAGCATCGAGGGCGGGGACGGCGAAGTCTGGCGAGCCAAAGAAGGCCAGGCGCATGGACGGCCCCCTTGCGAAGTGATGGGATCAGACGGTGGAAACCCTTTGCGGGGTGTGGGGCAGAGCCCCGATCTCTTTACGCCGTCATCTTCTGGCGACGCTCTTTGGCGAGACGGCGGAGCAGCATGTTGCGCTTGAGCGCTGACAGGTGGTCGACGAACAGGATGCCGTCCAGGTGATCGATCTCGTGCTGCAGGCAGGCGGCCAACAGATCGTCGGCTTCGATCGTGCGTGCAATCCCGGTCTCGTCGGTGTAGCGGACCGTGACGGCGGCGGGCCGGGTGACGTCGGCGTAGATACCCGGGATCGAGAGGCAGCCCTCTTCGCGCGTGGTGCACTGGCTGCTGGCTGAGACGATCTCCGGGTTGATCAGCGTTATCGGCCGCTTTTGTCCGTCGGGTGCGAGGTCGATCACGACGAGGCGAAGCGGAATGCCGACCTGGGGGGCGGCGAGCCCGATGCCGGGCGCCTCGTACATGGTTTGGAACAGTTTTGGGAGCAGCGCGGCGACTTTGGCGGTTTCGGCCTCCGTGACGCGCCGCGCGCGCGCCTTCAACCCCGGGTCGGGTGCGATCAAAATCGGCAGGGTCGCGCCGGCTGGATCGGCATCGTTCGTCATCGCGCGGATGTAGCGAGTGGTGCGATCACGATCAACGTGAGCGGGCGTCGCTGGAGCGGATTGCAAACGGGTAGGCGGCTTCCAACTTGTGAATGCGGCAGGGTGCCGACCGGGCTCTGCCGTCTCGCTCGTAGGAGGGGGCTACCATGACGACACGTGTGTTCACGTCGCCGATGTTTCTTGGCTTCGATCATCTGGAGCAGATGCTCGAGCGAGCGGCAAAGACTTCGACCGATGCCTATCCGCCCTATAACATAGAACAAACGTCGCCAAACGGTCTGCGGATCACGCTGGCGGTCGCGGGCTTTGGGATGGATGACCTGCAGATCACGCAGGAAGACAATCAGCTCGTGATACGCGGCCGACAGACCGACGAGGGGGCCGAGCGTCACTTCCTTCATCGCGGCATCGCGGCGCGCCAATTCCAACGCGCCTTCGTGCTTGCCGAAGGGATTGACGTCATCAGCGCGTGGCTTGATCGCGGATTGCTGCATATCGATCTCGCGCGGCCGCAGCCCGAAGTGCGGATCAAGCATATCGAGATCGCCGGGCGAGACGACGAGACCAGAGCGCCGCGACCGGCGCCCCGCATGGTGCAGGCGACCGCCGTCAAAGGCTGACATAGACTTCAGGAGAGACTTCGATGAGTGAAACATCACGTGATGGTGCGGCCGTGACGGCGCACCAGGCGCCACCGGTTGATCTGCGGCATCTGACTGAAGGACAGTTGGCCTCGCTCGGGGTGGCGCAGATTGCCTACGTGCGGCCGGTTCTGGTCAATGGCGAGAGGGCGTTCTCCATTCATGCGGCCGACGGAACGCCAATGGCGGTGGCGGCAGATTTTGGCGTGGCAATTGCGGCTGTCATGCAGCACGAGATGCTGCCGGCGCTGGTGCACTAAGTAGACGATTTCAGGAGCGTCGTGTGAACAGCGCGCTTCAGCACGAGCGCTCCTGGCTTGTTTTCTAGTTTTTGGTGCTGGTTGGATCGATCCAGCCGACATGTCCGTCGGCGCGACGGTAGACGACGTTCAGTTCGCCCGAGGCACGATTGCGAAACATCAGGACCGACTGGTCAGCGAGGTCCATTCGCATCACTGCTTCGCCGACCGTCAAGCGCGCAATCTCGGTGGGCGTTTCGGCCACCACGGTCGCGTAAGTTTGTTCTGCGACAGAACCGTTCGATGGAAGATCGTTTTCGACCAGGATGTATTGTGTCGCGACTTCGTTCGTCGTTCGCGATGTAGCAAGATCGCGTGCGTGATCGTTGACGCGGCGACGGTAACGGCGAAGGCGCTTAGCGATATGTTCGGCGGCATCGTCAAAGGCTGCGTGTGCGTCGGCCGCTTCACCCTCGCCGCGTAATGTCAATCCGCGTCCCGCGTGCACGTTAATATCGCAAGTAAAGAAGCTGCGCGCGCGTCCGAAGGTGACGTCGGCTTCCAAGGCATGATCGAAATACTTGTGGGCAATGATGTCC
The DNA here is from genome assembly GCA_964250835.1 of uncultured Acetobacteraceae bacterium. GTDB lineage: Bacteria > Pseudomonadota > Alphaproteobacteria > Acetobacterales > Acetobacteraceae > CAXTPV01. Next base: position 2,976 of record CAXUIA010000131.1, read on the forward strand.
AGCTGATCGGCAACGCGCGTTCGAAGCGCATCCGAAAGTTCAAGGTGCTTGCCGGACACAGTGATTTGCATGGTCGAGCCTCCTGCTGCCCGAGTGGGAACCGCGCACCCGGTGCGCTGGTCCAAACGTGTGTCAGGCGGAGAGAGCCTTCTCCCGCTTGCGCTGCACAGAGCTCGGGATGCGCAGCGCCTCCCGGTATTTGGCCACGGTCCGGCGTGCGATGTCCACGCCTTCTCGTCGCAAGGCGGCAACAATCGCGTCATCGGAGAGGATGAGCGCCGGTTTTTCGCCATCGATCATCCCACGAATGCGATGACGGACCGCTTCGGCGCTGTGTGTCTCGCCAGTCATGCCGGCGATTGCAGTGGTGAAGAAGTATTTGAGCTCGAATGTGCCGCGTGGTGTCGCGATGTATTTGTTCGCCGTGACCCGGCTGATGGTGCTCTCGTGCATCTCAACCGTGTCGGCGATGTCACGCAAGATGAGTGGCCGCAGATGGCCAACGCCGTAACGCATGAAGCCGTCTTGCCGGCGGACGACTTCGCTTGCCACGCGCAGTATTGTTTGGGCGCGCTGTTGGAGCGATTTGACGAGCCAATTGGCGCTGGCAAGCTTCTCGGCGATGAAGAGTTTTTCTTCGCGCTGAGCACGAACCAGAACGCGTGCGTGAAACGCTTCGCTGATCAGCAGGCGCGGCATGGTGTCGGGGTTGAGCTCCAGCATCCAGCCCCCTTCGGCGGCTGGCCGCATCAGAACGTCGGGCACGATCGGCAACGGCGGCGTGCTGTCGTAGGCGGCGCCAGGTTTTGGGTTGAGCGCGCGGATCTCGCCGATCATGTCGGCCAGATCCTCGGCATCCACGCCGCATAGGAGCTGCAGCCGCTTGAGCTCGCGCCTGCCGAGAAGTTCAAGATTGGCGAGCAGCGTTACCATGGCCGGATCGAGGCGATTGCGATCCGACAGTTGTGCCGCCAGACATTCGGCGAGATCGCGGGCGAGGACGCCAACCGGATCAAAGCGCATCATGCGCTGGCGGACGCGTTCGACGGCCTCCAGGCTCGTGCCGAGTGCCGCCGCGATTGCGGCGGGTTCGGCGGCGAGACGGCCGGACGGATCGAGAAGCGCGATCAGGTGCGCGCCGATCAGGCGATCGGCAGGGTCGGACAGTTCGAGACGCAACTGTTCGCCCAGATGGTCGCGCAGCGAACGCGACGTCTCGGCCAGATCGTCAACGCCCCACTCGACGTCCTCGAAGTCGCGGCCGCCGCCGGTGCCCGTCGGCAGCCCGGTTGCCTCGTGGCTGCGGCTCGCGTCGCCCGTCTCGAAATCGGCGCTGAAATCGGCATCGAGTGGCGCGGTGTCGGGCTGGGGGAGTGAACCGTCCGCCACAAGGTCGGCGGTATCCCCCGTCCGTTCGTCGCGGACGGCGCGCTGGTCGAGCGCCGGCAGCTCGGGCGTCACTTCAGCGCGCTCGTCGCGCTCCAGCAACGGGTTGCGTTCGAGCTCCTCCTCGATGAAGGCGGAGACTTCGTGATGAGAGAACTGCAGCAGCTTGATGGCCTGACGCAACTGCGGCGTCATGACCAGATGCTGGGACTGCCTGAACTCGAGCCGTGGACCAATCGCCATGGGAAGGAAGGCTACAACGAAAACCTTTCCCCAAGGTAGACGCGTCTGACATCTTCGTGTGCGACGACCTCTTTCGGCGCGCCCTCCATCAGCACCTGGCCGCCATGCATGATGTAGGCGCGATCGACGATCTCGAGCGTCTCGCGCACGTTATGATCGGTGATGAGCACGCCGATCTGGCGGTCCTTGAGGTGTGAGATCAGATCGCGGATCTCGCTGACCGCGATCGGATCGATGCCGGCCAGCGGCTCGTCGAGCAGAATGTAGGCAGGCTGGCTGGCGAGCGCGCGCGCGATCTCCAGCCGGCGGCGCTCACCGCCCGACAGGGCCAGCGAAGGCGCGCGGCGAAGATGCGAGATGCCGAACTCGGATAGAAGGCCGTCGAGCATGCTCTCACGCCGGTCGATGCGGCTTTCGACCACCTCGAGTGCCGCCATCACGTTCTGCTCGACATTGAGGCCGCGGAAGATGCTGGCCTCCTGCGGCAGGTAACCGATGCCGAGGCGGGCGCGACGATACATCGGAAGCTGGGTGATGTCGGTGCCGTCGAGCGCGATGGAGCCCGTGTCGGGCCTGACGAGGCCCACGATCATGTAAAAGGTCGTGGTCTTGCCGGCGCCATTGGGGCCAAGCAGCCCGACGGCTTCGCCGCGCTGAACCGAGATGGAGACGTTCCGGACCACCGGGCGCTTGCGATAGCTCTTGCCGACGCCAGTCGCGACAAGGCCTGCCGGAGTCTCACGTCGCCCGGCTGGAAGCGGGCCGACGCGTGATTGCTCGTTCATGAGCGGCGCCCTGCCGTGGGTGCCGCACCCTTGGAGGACGTGGAGGATGAGGGCGACTGATCGTTGGGCACGATCAGGCCTTGGACGCGGTCGCCGGGGTCCTGGGTCAAGGTCGCGAGACCGGTACGCATGTTGACGATCGCGGCCTGACCATTGAGCTGGTTTTGGCCGCGGGTGATCTGCACGTTTCCCACGATACGCGCGATGCCGGTGTCGGGAATGTAGACTCCACGCTCGCCACGGACGGTTTCGGTCTGGGTGCGTACCACCACGTCGCCGTAGGCCTCGGACTTCTTGAGTTTGCCCGACGAGGTGAGCGGATCCTGCGGCTTGGCGCTGGAAGCGGCGACCGTCTGCAATGGCGGCCTGGGTTGGCTGTTTGTTTGACCTGCCGACGCGGTCTGGTTGGGCGCGGAGTAGCCGACGAGGATGTCGGCCTGGATGCGGCGGCCGTCGTCGGTTGTCAGGATCGCGTCGCCGCGGGCAACCGAGCGGCGGATCTGCGGCCAATATTCCATGGTGGCGCGCGAGGTCACGACATCGGTGGGGGTCGTTAGGGGAAGCGCGTGGCCGGTGAGCACCAAAACCGATTGGTCGATGTCGTAAAGCGCCTGGTCGCCCCAGGCCTGGTCGGTCGTGGTGTAGATGTGGACGTGGCCGATTGCTTTCAGACGATAGATCTCGTTGTTGCCGGAGTCGTCGGGTGCCGCGGCACTGGCGGAGGGAGCGCTCCCGGGTGTCGTCGCGGCGGCGGGAGACGCGCCCGGAGCGACCTTCTTATTGCGGTAGAATGCGATCAGGCGGGCGGCGTCCACCGTAACAACACCGCGCACGGCGCGCGCCTGATCGTAGGCGGTGACGGTCTGAGCGCTTTGATCCCAGTCGATGCCTCCGGCGGCCGTCACGGTGACCGGGCCGCCTTGACTGAGATCGATCTGCTGGGCTGCGGCGGCGAGCGGCCAGGCAGCGGCCGCAATGGCGGCCATGAGCAGGTGGCGCCCGCTCATGGAGCCGCTTTCGGGTCTGCTGGCGTCGCGCGCGGGCGTTGAGTGAGGACGAGGCGCGCCGGTCCGCCGAACTGCGCCACACCGTCATGGCTCTCGATGACGTAGTTCGGAGCGTCGAGCACACCCATCGGACCCTCGACGTGGATCCAACGACGCGAGGCGTCGATGCTGTCCCGAAGATCGATGGTCGTGGTTGGGCTTGTCATGAAGGTGCCGTCGTCGCGGTAGAGTACTACGTGGCCGGCGAGATCCAGCATGTGGGTACGCGGCGCGTAGACGCCATGATCGGCGGTCACCATCAGCCAGGCGCCGTCGACGATGTCGGCCTTAGGATATGTGAGATCAACGCGGTCGGGGTCGATCTGCCGTGCCGTGACGGCGGTGATCATGTAAGGATGGCCGTGCTCGTCGATCCCGTGATAGCGCGCGTCGGTCAGCAGTCCGGTGCTGGCGCGGAGAGCGGCTGCCTCGCGAAGCGTCAGTCGTCCCATACGTGCGGACCGGTCGATCTCCGGCCAGAGCGCGATCGCACCGAGCAGAGCGAGTGCGCCGAGCGGCAGAAGGCGCTTGCTCCAGCGCACCATTGTGCGCCGCCGGGCGATCCGGGCGGTGTTGGGCAGGGCACGCTCGATGGACGAGGTGGTGAAGTCCGCACGCCTGCCGGCGGCCAGCTGGCGTGCGATCCGGTCCGGTCCGCCCGGCATGGCGCTCATGCGAGGCCGGCCCGAAGCAGGTCGTGGATGTGCAGGATGCCGACGGGGCGGCTCTCGTCATCGACGACGAAAAGACTGGTGATCGGGCGCGTGCCGTCGTTCATCAGGTGCAGCGCTTCGGCGGCCAGCGCGTCCGCGCCGATCAGCACCATCAGCAGGCCGATCGCCAGGAA
>CAXUIA010000132.1:0-808 GCA_964250835.1 uncultured Acetobacteraceae bacterium
CAGCGGCCCCAGCACCAGGATCGACGCACGCATCTTCCGCACGATCTCGTAGGGCGCTTCCGTGTTCGTGATCCGCCCACCGAGCGAAAGCACCCGTCCGGTTCCGCCGACCGGGTCGACCGCAATCCCGTGCTGCGCCAGCAGCTCGACCATTGTCTTGATGTCGGCGATCAGCGGAACGTTCGAAAGCGTCAGCCGCTCATCCGTCAGCAGGCCCGCTGCCAGCAGCGGCAGCGCCGCGTTCTTCGCCCCGCCGATCGGGATTGACCCGGAGAGAGGCCGCCTGCCATTGATCAAAAACCGGTCCATCGTCTTCCCCAGTCGCACCCGCAATCAAAGCCGCGGCAGCGAGACCCCCCGCTGCCGCATGTATTTCCCTGCCCGGTCGGCATAGCTCGTCTCGCAGGGCGCGTCGCCCTGCAGGAACAGGAACAGGCAGATACCCTCAAAGGCATAGATGCGAGCGGGCAGGGGGGTCGTGTTGCTGATCTCGATCGTGACCTGCCCTTCCCATTCGGGCTCGAGCGGCGTCACGTTCACGATGATCCCACAGCGTGCGTAGGTCGACTTGCCGAGGCAGATCACCAGCACGTCGCGCGGCACACGAAAATACTCGATCGTGTGCGCGAGCGCGAAGCTGTTGGGCGGGATGATACAGACAGGCCCCTGACGGGTGACGAAACTATCGGGGGAAAAATCCTTCGGATCGACGATCGCGCTGTCCACGTTGGTGAACACCCGAAACTCGTCCGCCACGCGCGCATCGTAGCCGTAGGAAGACAGCCCATAGCTGATCACCCCGTCGCGC
>CAXUIA010000132.1:818-7247 GCA_964250835.1 uncultured Acetobacteraceae bacterium
GGGATCGATCATGCCGGCCTCGGTCGCCATGCGTCGAATCCAGATGTCGGACATCACAGCCATCAGCGCGGTCTGCCTGAATGCGAAGCATAAGAACAGGGGCCCTGCCCCAGACCCTGCTGGGACCAGCGGCCCCAGACCCGCCTACTCGGGAGGCAACTCTCGGGCGCGCGCCTGCGCTTTGCGTCGCTTCAAGTTCTCACGCAGCGCCTCCGCCTCGCGCTTCTTGCGCGCCTCATCGGCGGCGATCGCTTCGCTAGTTCGACGGGGAGGAACGCGCTCGGTCATCTCATCCAGCCGAGGATGGTGCTGCTGGACAGGATTGAACTGTCGACCTCTCCCTTACCAAGGGAGTGCTCTACCACTGAGCTACAGCAGCCTCGATTTCGGATGCCTCCTTACGAGGATTGCCGACCACGAGCAAGCAATGCCACCCGCGATATCAGCGGCCAACCATCAGCCGGACGATCTCGTCCGGGTCGGCCGCCGCGGTCGCGCGCTCCCCGGCAACCACGCCGCGTCGCAGCACGACGATCCGGTCGGACACGGCAAACATGTCGGCAAGATTGTGCGAGATGAACACGATCCCGACGCCCCGTCCTTTGAGCGTACGGATCAGCTCCATCACCTTGCGCTGTTCCGGCACGCCCAGCGCGGCCGTGGGTTCGTCCATGATGACAACGCGGGCGTCCCAGTAGATCGCCCGTCCGATCGCGACCGCCTGACGCTGGCCACCCGACAACGCCCGCACCGGCCGGTCGAGCCGGTCAAGATGAACGTCGAGTACTTCAAGCACCTGCGCGGCTTCGCGCCGCATGCGAGCCCGATCAACACGCGGCAGGAACATGAACCGGGTCAGGAGCTCGCGCCCAAGAAACAGGTTGCCGCCAACATCCAAATTGTCGGCAAGCGCCAGGTCCTGATAAATCGTTTCGATCCCAAGCGCACGCGCGGCTTGCGGACCGTCAAAGTCAACCGGCTTGCCGCAGTAGTGCAGCTCGCCGGCGCTCGGCCGAAAGACACCGGAAATAATCTTGGTCAGCGTTGATTTGCCGGCACCATTATCGCCGGCGAGTGCGAGAACCTCGCCGGCCTGCAAAGCCAGATCAACGTTTTCCAGAGCATGAACCCCGCCGAAACGCTTGGAAATCCGACGCGCTTGGAGAACGGTTTCATTCATCAACCCGGCCTCCACCGAAGCGGCGCTGGCTCTGATCGACGAGGACGGAGATGATGATGACCAGTCCGACGGCGACGAACTGCCAAAACGGTTCGACGTCGAGAAAGACAAGTCCATACTGAATGACGGCGATGATGAGGGCCCCGATCAACGTGCCGACGATAGTCCCAGAGCCGCCAAACAGGCTGGCGCCTCCGATAACAACGGCGGCAATGCTGTCGAGCAGGAGCGGCTCGCCAGCCTGAGGGCTGCCGGCTGAGAAACGACCAGTGTAGAGCACGCCGTCCAGGCCTGCGCACAGCGCCGAGAGCATGTAAAGGCGGACAGTCAAACGGCCGACCCCGACACCGGCGCGGGCAGCGGCCTGCCGGTTGCCGCCGATGGCGTAGGTGTATTGGCCGAACGGAGATTGCGCGAGAATATAGCCAATGGCGAAGATGACGACGAGTGTCACCAGAACAACGACGGGAATGCCGGCCAGACGGCCGTTGCCCAGGTAAGAGAGATCCGGATTGTCGATCGGAACCGTGCCGCCGCCGGACACGAGATAGGCCGCTCCGCGCGCGACGCCATACATGCCGAGCGTGCCGATGAACGGCGGAACGCGCAGCCGGGCCACGAGAAGGCCGTTGATCCAGCCCGGCACCAACGACACGGCACAGGCGGCGACGACTGCTGCGGCAAGCCCCATCGGCGCACCAAGGGAGGCGCCGACCCCATTGGCCACCTCGGCGGCGACGACGGACGCCAGCCCCATGGTAAACGCGACCGACAGATCGATGCCGCCCGAAATGACAACAAGCGTCTGCCCGAGCCCAAGCATGATCGGAGCGACGGCAAAGATCGCAATCGAGCGGGCGTTGAGTAGGCTGAAGACGAACGTCGTGCCGTAGGCGATACGCGACCAGATTTCGAAGCTGACCAGGAGAGCGGCGAGGAACAGCCAGGCACGCAGAGACGCGAGCAAAGCCAGGGTTTGGCGGAACGAGCGCTGCCGGCGGCCCGGAAGCGCCCCGTCCGCGAGAGCGGTGGACGAGGCGTCGGTCATCATCCGGTCAAGCGGCGTAGATGAACTTCATCACGGCGGGATCGTCGACATTGGCCTTGTCGATGACGGTGAAGCCGGTCGCGATCGCCGGTGGGATCGACTGGCCGGTGAGGTGGGCGTAGGCGCTCGCCACTCCAAACCAGCCGATCTCAGCCGGGTGCTGGGCGATGGCGATCGAGAGAAGGCCGCTTTTGAGGCTTCCTACGACCGAAGTCGGCGCGTCAAAGCCCACGACCTTGATCTGGCCCTGCTTGCCAGCCTGTGAGACGCCGTTAGCGGCACCAGTGGCGGAAAAGAGGTTGGTGCCGAAGATGCCGGCAAGATCAGGATTGCGGGCAATGACCGACTGCGCCTGAGAGGCCGCCTTGTTGGCGTCGTCATCGTTGAACTGGGTCGAGAGTACGACAACACCCGGGTGATTGCGCATCTCCGACTTGAAGCCCGCTTCGCGCTCGTCGGTCGTAGAAACGCCTGCCTCGATGTTGGCAACGTAAACCTTGCCCTTGTCGCCGATCGCCTTGGCGAGCGCGCGGGCGGCAATCTCGCCGCCGAGCGTGTTGCTGGACGCAATGTATGAAAGCGGGAAGTCCGCCTGGCCAGCACCGGTGCCGTAAGCGCCGGTGCCGATAAAAGTGTCGACGGTGATGACCGGAATGCCGGCGCTCACGGCGCCGCGCAGCGGATCGATGAGCTGGGTTTTATCGGTGGGCGCGATCAGGATGAGATCTGGGTGGCGGGCAATCACAGCATCAAGCACCGGCACCTGCTGGACCGGGTTGAAAGCGGTCGAGCCCTGAAAGACGAGATCGATGCCGAGCGCCTCGGCGGCAGCGGCGGCGCCGCGATGCATGGTGATGTAGAAGGCATCGGTGGTCAGACCGGGGATCAGCGCGACTGTCCTGCGCTTGCCGGCGGCGCGGGCTTGAGGCGACGCGGCAAGAGCAGCGCCGGCAGTCAACGCGCTCAGGATCGTACGACGGTCCATGTTTTCCTCCCGGTTTGTTTTTCAAACAGGAGCATGGCGCAAGGCGGAGGGCTGGGAAAGCGGCGACGAGGCAACGGAGATCGCGGGCTCTCGGTCTAACCCAACCAAGCCGCCGCCCGTCTGACCCGCCCGATTTCCGCCGTCCGGAGACTAGAGCATCGTCTCGTCAATGGGACGCCCCGCGACGCAAGCTGGTCGATCGCGTGGCAAGATGGGCGCTGGCGGAGGCGATCCCTGCAGCGGCCATCGGTAGGCGATGTCAACGAGCAGGCGTGCCGCGGTCTGATCCATGCGGGTGAATGTGCCCGCTCCACCTCAACAGAACCTTAACGCTCTTCCGCAGCCCTGAAACAAAGGCTGGGGCCGCCGGCTCCAGCCTTTGCTCTTCGCGCACGCACAACCCGGTCCGCGGGATCCCAGCCCGCTACGGGATCCGCGCCATCTGGCTCAACGTCAACCCACCCGAGCCGCCAACCATGATCGGTGTCAGCATGGACCCAAGCCGCGGTGCCACGAACGCCTCATTGTTCGGTCCCGTCGGGTGCAGCAACAGATTGTCGACGCCGTTCGCCGGATTGAGCACGCCGCCGGTCTGCACCAGGTGCACCAGCCCCGGCCGATTGCAGGTCAGCGCCGCTTGCTGCAAATCGGCGACATGCGACTGATTGAACGGCACCAGAAGCGCGATCGGCGTATCCGGATAAAGCGCAATCAATCCGTTGAGCACAGTCAGCGCCGCTGACGTGACATTAGCGGGGTCGTTGGTCCCCTCGTTGATCACGATCAGGCTCGGCGGCGTGCCGGCCGGCCGGGGCACACCACCGGCCAGCATGTTCCACGTCGACGTCAGCGCTGGCACTCCGCCGTTTCCTCCAACAGTCAAACCGGTCGCACCATACCCGACGATCCCAACTTCGGCTCCCATCAGCTGACCCAGTCGGTAGGCCCATCCCATGGTGGCGTCGTTCCGGTCGGTGTCGTTTCCGGCAGTCGAATTGATGGTCCGCACCCCTTCAGTAATCGAATCTCCAAAAAACAGAATGTTCCATGGCGCGCCGAGAGGCCGTTGATAGGCGGCTCCCGATCCAAGCGTGATCCCAGCCAGACGGACCGCCGTTCCAGGCGCGCTCGTATTCCACCGATTGATCGTCTCAGAGGTCGACTTGACCACCATTTCCAACTCGTGCCACGGCGCTGCCGCCAGATCCGCCGGCGGCGTGCAGACGATGTTGGCGGCCGGGGTCGTGCGTGTCCAAGGCTGACCCGCCTCGTAACCGTCAACCCGCCAGTAAATCTCGCTGAACGGTGCCGCCGCGGTTGAAGTATCGAAGTTCATCGCGCAGCTGTTGCCCGTGAACATCAGACGAAAATAGGCGCCCGCATTGTTCGTCGTCGACGATGCCTGAGAGATCGCCCAGTTGTAAGGCGAGTACAGAATCGAGGGATCGGACGCCGGCACGATCAGATCGGCAGCAAAGTCCAGACCGTTTCGGTTTAGATGCCACAACGCCACCAACCCGGTTTCGGTCCCGACATACGGGACCGACGGCGGTGAAAAGGTCGCCGAATAACGGGCCACGTTCCAAATCGACGCTTCGTCGATCTCCCCCGACCACACGTTGTTGCCGGCGTAGAGCCCCATCGTACCCACCCCGAACTGAGTGTTGGCAGGCACGTTCTGGGCGACCGCCGACGACCCGACCGAGTTTCCGTCGAGAAAGCAACCAAAGCCCGAGGGGCCCGCAACCAGATCTATGAGGTGCCAATTCCCGTCGGTAATGACTGGCCCAACGATGGACGTGGTACCAGCCGACACGTTGCAGACCTCCTGCCCTTGCGCGCTGGCGCCCAGATACCCCACCACTCCCGAGCCGATCGCAACGATCGGCTGTCCCGGCGCTGCCGTCAGCTTGACCCAGGCCTCCAGGGTGAAGCTGCTCATCGAGGGACCGAGGCTGGCCACGCCATACCCGCCCGACAGCGCCCCCGCAAATCTAGGATTGATCGTGTCGTAAGAGGTTGCCGTGGTCGTGAGCGTGTAGCCGGACGCGATCGCAAGACCGGGCAAGCCCGACATCATCAGCGACAAAAGAAAGGTCTTCACAGGCAGGCAGCTCCCGCGCAGGGCCGGTCGCACGCGGGACGCGCGATCCGAGGTTTCGATGCCTGACCGAAATAGCCCTGTCTTCAGGACCTCCCGAGCGCGCTTTGCGGCCTAACCGGCCGACAGCGCTGCCAGCAGCCTCGCATGCGAGCGCGCACCCGAGTGAAGGCAACGCAGGTCGAACTTCTCGTTAGGTCCATGCATCTGGTCGTCCTCCAGACCAAAGCCCATCATCACGCTCTCGATGCCCAGCATGCGCTGGAGGCTTTCCACCACCGGGATCGAGCCGCCGCAGCCAATCAGAACCGCGGGGCTGCCGAACTCTTCGCCGAGCGCCCGACGCGCCGCATCGATGAACTGATTGTTTTCAGCAATCTCGATCCCCGGCGAAGCGCCGAACTCGATAAAGTCGATCCGCGCATCCGCGGGTGCCGCCTCGCGAACAAAGGCCTTGAAGCCCGCCACCACCGCGCTCGGAGACTGTCCAGGCACCAGCCGGAACGATACCTTCGCGTGCGCCTCCCGCGCGATAACCGTTTTGGTGCCGTCGCCCTGATAGCCGCCCCAGATCCCGTTGATGTCCGCCGTCGGTCGTGCCCATAGCCGCTCCAGCACCGACCGCCCCTTCTCCCCGGCCGGCGTTTGGAGGCCTATCCCCGCCAGCATGGCCTGCTCGTCGAAATTGAGCGCCGCCCAGCTGTCGAGCACCGGGCGCGACGGTTCCAGGATCCCGTCATAGAAACCGGGGACGGCGACACGGCCATCCTCGTCGTGCAGGCGTCCCAAAATCGCAGTCAGCGCATTAAGCGGGTTGAGCGCCGCACCCCCAAACATTCCCGAATGCAAATCATGCGACGGTCCGCGCAGCACCACTTCGATGTAGGCCAGCCCGCGCAGCCGCGTCGTGATCGCCGGCCGATCAACGCCCAGCATTCCGGTGTCGCTGATCACCGCAACGTCGGCTGCCAGCGCTGCGCGGTTGGCCGCGAGATAGGGCTCGAGGTTCGTGCTCCCCGTCTCCTCCTCACCCTCGACGATCACCGTCACCGGGACCGGACCGGGACCCCGCGTGCTTCTGTATGGTCATTATGACGTGCAGCCGGCCGAGCCAC
>CAXUIA010000133.1:0-1221 GCA_964250835.1 uncultured Acetobacteraceae bacterium
CCCCAGTCCCGTCGACCTGCATGTCGGCGCGCGGATCAAGCTGCGCCGGTCGCTGCTCGGCCTGTCGCAGGAGCGACTGGGCGATGCACTCGGGCTCACATTCCAGCAGGTGCAGAAATACGAGCGGGGCGCCAATCGCGTGAGCGCGTCGCGCCTCTATGATCTCGCGCGCGTGCTCGATGTGCCGATCAATTTCTTTTTCGATGATTTCGCCGATGGCGGTTCGCAAGCGGCCGCGTCCGCATTCGGGTTTGCCGAGAGCCAGGAGGCGTTCCGGCTTTCGCCCGACTTGCTGTCGCGTCGTGAGACGATTGATTTGGTCGGCGCCTACTGGCGGATCACCGATCCGGCGCAGCGGCGGCGCGTGCTCGACCTGATCAAGGGCATGGCAGCGTCGGTCTAGATGCTGCCGCTCGCCAACTATGCCGCGCTCGGGGATGGGCGGAGCGTGGCGCTGGTGGGCACCGACGGCTCGGTCGATTGGTGGTGCGTTCCGAACATGGACGGCGACCCGCTGTTCGACCGGCTGCTGGACGAGGCGGCAGGCGGGTTCTTCTGCATCACGCCGGTTGAGGCGTACACGACCGAGCGGCGCTACCGGCCCGACAGCAACGTGCTCGAAACAGAGTTCATCACCGCGAGCGGGCGGGCGCGGCTGACGGACAGCCTCAACAGCGGCATTTCTGGGCGCCTGCCATGGTCGGAGCTGGCACGCCGGATCGAGGGGCTGGAGGGTGCGGTCGAGCTGCGGATCGACGTTCGGGTCGGGCGGCGGCTGGACCGGGCTAATCCGTGGCGCGAGCCGAGCCCGCACGGTGATGTTCTGCATGTCGACGGTTTGCTGGTCGCGATGCGCTCGGACGGCGGCGTCGAACGTATCGAGGAGCGCGATGACGGGGTCGCGGCGCGGCTGGTGGCCCGCTCTGATGCGCGTAGCCTGGTGGCGCTGCTGGTTTCGGGCAACGAGCCGCTGATCCTGCCGAAGTTGGACGCGATCAACGCCCGGATCGACCGGTCGGACCAGGCCTGGCGGGAGTGGGCCGGCAATCTCACGGTGGACATGCCGCATGCGGCCGCGGTCCGGCGCAGCGCGCTGGCGCTCAAGCTGCTGCTGTTCTCGCCGTCGGGGGCGACAGCGGCGGGCGCCCCCCTGGGGGGGCCCGGGGGGCTGGGCGGGGGCGAGAAGTATGGGTTGCGCGCCGCGGGGGGGCGGGGTGGCGG
>CAXUIA010000133.1:1231-3435 GCA_964250835.1 uncultured Acetobacteraceae bacterium
GGGACAAGAACTATGACTACCGCTACGCGTGGGTGCGGGATGTCGCCTACACGGTGAAGGCGTTCCTGCGGGTAGGCGCCACCGAGGAGGCCAAGGCCGCTTTCTCGTGGCTGACGGCCACCATTCGGCGCCACTCCGGGGAGATCCGGACGATGTATCGACTGAACGGAGATCTGGCGCCGGAGCAGAAGGAGCTTGATCTGCCCGGCTACGCGGACAGCCGCCCGGTGCTGCTCGGCAACAAGGCGCGACATCAGCTGCAGCTTGGCGTATTCGGCGATGTGCTGGAGACGGCATTGCTGTTCGTGGAATGCGGCCATGTGCTCGACCTGGTCACGCGCCGGCTGCTGACGGAGCTGACCGACCAGTGCGCGGACCTCTGGCGAAGCCGTGACTCCGGTATTTGGGAGCTCGAGGAACAGCGGCACTACACGATGTCGAAGATGGGCTGCTGGACGGCGATGGACCGGGCGGTCTCGCTGGCCGAAAAGGGCCAGATCGACGCGAGCCATGCCGAGCGGTGGCGTCGGGAACGCAACCGCATTGGCGAGTGGGTGGACGCGGAGTGCTGGTCGGAGGAGCTGGGCGCCTACACGATGTATCCTGGGACCGACCGGCTCGATGCGGCGATCCTGCTGGCGAGCCGGTTCGGTTTCGCGCGGCCGGACCGGCTGGCGGCAACGCGGGACGCGATCGTGCGGACGCTGGCGGTTGGGCCGCTGGTGTATCGCTACTCAGGTGCCGACGAGGAGGAGGGGACGTTCCTGGCCTGCGCGTTCTGGCTGGTCGAGGCCTACGCGCTGCTTGGGGATCAGGCAGCGGCGGAGCGGCAGATGACGGCGCTGCTGGCGGTCACGGGCGGTGCGCTGGGGCTGATGACAGAGCAGCTGGATGCGCGGACCGGGGCCATGCTGGGGAATGTGCCACAGGCTTTGAGCCATCTCGCTCTTATCCATGCGGCGGCATCGCTGGGTGGCGGGTAGGCAGGGGCTCTGCCCCGCACCTCGCCAAACGCAGGGCGTTTGGATCCCCGATTTGGTCAACACGTAGCGGGTTTGGGGCAGAGCCCCTTTTGCTTAACCCCGGACGCGGGTGAAGGCCGCGGCGAGACGGATCGCGGATGGCACCGTCTTGGCGAGTGCCATGAACGCGCGCTGACCCGCCGGATGGCACCCCGCGCGGTAGATGAAGCTGGCGCGGCGGATTTGGGCGGCGACGTCGCGGTGCAGGCGGCGATGGTACGTCGCGGCACTTCCGCCGCCAATATGAGTGCTCGCTGCCAGCGCGGCGCTGTGCAGGGCTACGGCCATGCCGTCCCCGGCGAAGGCGGGAATGACGGCCGACTGATCGCCGAGGCGGAAGACGCCGTCCGGATCGCTGGGCGATGGGCGGTGGACGAAGCCGAACGGGGTGCGGGCGATCGCGAGCGGGCGGTCGAGCCGGTCTGTCGCGTTGTTGAGCCGGCTGGCGAGAAGCGGGCTTTCTTCGGCCAGCGAGGCGAGCAGGTTGGCCCAGGTGCCGACGCGGGAGAAGCGGGCGCCGCTGGTGAGCAGGCAGAGATTGGCCGCACCGTCGTCGACGAGCTGCAGGCCGGCGTAGCCGTCAGGAAACAAATAAAGCTCGACGTGGCCGCGGACGGCGTTCTGCTGGCCGGGGGAGAGATCGAAGTAGGTCTTGAAGCCGAGCAGTCCGTCGTCGCGCGCGGGACGGGGAAGGCCGCGCGTTTCGTGCTTGCCGGTGGCGAGAAAGAGCGTGCCGGCGAGGCGTTGACCGAAGCGGAAGATCTCGCCGCGGCATACGTTGACGCCGGTTTGCGCGGCAAGCGTGAGGAGGGCTTCGTCGAGCCGATAGCGGGTGAGGCCGAGCGCCTGGAACGGCAGTTCAACGCGCGTGTGACGGGAACCGCGGATGAGGCGCAGATGGGTGATGCGCTGCGGCGAGAGCGCGTGGAGGTCGAGGCCCAGAGAGGCAAGGTCGGTGGCGGCCTCGTGGCTCAGGAACTCGCCGCACACCTTGTGGGTAGGACCGATGGTGCGTTCATACAGCGTGACAGGGCGGCCGGCGCGGGCGAGGCGGATGGCGGCGGCTGCACCCGCGAGGCCGCCGCCGGCAACGGTGAGGCTCATTTCAGGCGGGCCACGCAAAGACGTGATGGAGGGTGAGCGGTGATGACGGCGTCGACGCCGGCGGCTTGCAAGTAGTGG
>CAXUIA010000133.1:3445-5600 GCA_964250835.1 uncultured Acetobacteraceae bacterium
AGATGGTGCCGTCATGACGTACGATGCGGTGCCAGCCGGCGGCGCGGCAAAGCAGGCGGAACCCATAGTAGGCGTAAGCCGTGCGGTGCAGGTCGGCGATGAACCAGCCTTTCCTTGCCTGGCGCTCCATCCAGCCGATCAGTCGGATGACGCCGTTGTCGGGCAAATGATGGGCGAACTGGCTGGTGACGACGTAGTCGGGCGTGCCTTCGGGCGTAAAGTCGAACACGTCGCCGGTGCGATAGGCGATATCGCCGCCTCGGGATGAGGCGGCGGGAGCACTTCTTGGATTGAGGTCTATTCCTTCCAGACGGACTGCGACGCTCTTGCGGGCGGCCCAGGATGCGATGGCACGCAGAAGATCGCCCTGTCCGTAGGCGACGTCCAGGACTGAGATGGTCTCACCCGGGTGAACGGCGCGGTCGAGCCAGGCGAGGACGGGAGCGTGGGTGCGGGTGACGCGGTTGACACGTGCGAGGTCGGCGAGACAGGCCTCGTAATCGGCTTCGGGCAGATCGGGATCGTCCATCAGCTCCGGCTGGTGCGACCGTTGCCGCAAGTCCATCAGGCGACCAGGCGGAAGCGGAAAGTCTCGGCCACCATGCCTGGACCGAACGCCATGGCGAGGCCGGGGCCCTCCTCGCCGGCCGCCAGCATACGTCGCAGAACGAACATGACGGTGGCGGACGACATGTTGCCGAACTCGCGCAGTACGGCGCGGGAGTGAGCGAGCGCTTCGCGGCCGAGCGAGAGGCCCTCTTCGACGGCATCAAGGACCGAGCGGCCGCCGGCGTGGACCGCCCAATGGCGGAAGCTGTTGGCTTGGACGCCACGCAGCAGGCCATCCTCGTCGTTGCGTCCGGCCTCGTGGCGCAGCGCCTGGAAGATGCGGGTGGGAACCTCGCCCGAAAGGTGCATCAGAAAGCCTTGGTCGCCGATGTGCCAGGTGATGTGGTCGGCGCTGTCGGGGATGATGGCGGCGCGGAAATCGTCGAGCGCCAGGCCCGCGGGTTGGGCGCTGACGAGGGCGGCGGTGCTGCCGTCGGCGAAAAGCAGGGCGGCAAGCGCGCGCTCGATGTCGGCAGTCTCCTGCATGTGGAGCGTGCAGAGCTCGAGATTGACGACCAGCACGCGGGCGTTCGGGTCGGCGAGGACGGCGTTGCGCGCCGCGCGAAGTGCGGGAACGGCGGCTGAGCAGCCCATGAACCCGATCACGCTGCGCTCGACGTCGGGCTGCAGGCGGAGCCGCTGGGTGAGCTGCAGGTCGAGCCCAGGGGCAGCGAAGCCGGTGCAGGAGGCGACGATCAGGTGGGTGATGTCGCCCAGATCGACGGCAAGGTCGTCTACCGCGCTCAGGGCCAGTTCGACCGCGTGGCGATCGTATTGTTCCATGCGGGCGGCGGTGGTGGGGAAGTCGCCGCGACGATAAAAGCCGCCGGCGTCGATCTCGCCGCTGGCAACGTCGCCCGGGCAGAAGATGGAACGGCGGCCCTCAATCCCGCCGCGTTCGGCTAGGCGCTTGAAGAGGAGGCGGGTGCGGTCGTCGGGAAAAAGGCTGGTGGCGAAAGCGATAAAGGCCGCGTGGATGTCATGCGCCGGGACGGCGGCGCCGATGCGGTTGACGTAAGCAGTCGTCATCGGGGTCGTCCCACCGCAAGGCACGCGTTCAGGCCGCCGAACGCGAACGAGTTTGAGAGCGCCAGGCCGAACGCGGCACGGCGCGCCTCGTTCGGGCCGCAGTCGACCGGGCACTGCGGATCGGGCCCGGTAAACCGCATGGTGGGCGGGATGAAGCCGTCGCGCAATCCGAGGATTGTTGCGATGAGTTCAAGCGCTCCGCCGGCGTTCAGGCAGTGGCCGATCATGGATTTGGTGGACGAGACCGGGATCCGGTCGAGGTGGGGTCCGAAAACGTCGGCGAGCGCGGCGCACTCGGTAAGGTCGTTCAGTCGCGTGCCAGTACCGTGCGCGTTGACGTAGTCGATGGCGTTTGGCTCGAGATCGCCGTCGACGAGAGCGGCGCGCATTGCGCGCGCGGCGCCGGCGCGGTCGGGTGCGATGAGGTCGGCGGCATCCGCGCTCATGCCGAAGCCGCGCAGTTCGGCGTGGATGGTGGCCCCACGGGCGCGGGCGTGATCCCACTCTTCGAGGATGC
>CAXUIA010000133.1:5610-7183 GCA_964250835.1 uncultured Acetobacteraceae bacterium
TGGGGCGTTCCGCCGCCGTGATCCGGCCCGTGTTGAGCGCCGTGTCGAGCAGGCCGGCACGGATCATGTGAAATGCGAGGCCGACCGCATGGGTGGAGGACGCGCAGGCGGAGGCCACGGAGAAGCTCGGGCCTTGAAGGCCGAACTCCATCGAGAGCTGGCTTGCTGGCGCACTGGGCATGCTGCGCGGGATCGAGAGCGGCGGCAGGCGACGGGCGTTCTCGTTGTAGAGGGCGCGGAAGGCGGCATCCTGGGTTTCGATCCCAATGGCGGCGCCGAGAATGACGCCCGCGCGGTTGGGATCTGTTTGGAAGCCAGGATTGACCTGACGGGCGGCGACGAGGGCGAGCTGTGACGCGCGGTCGAGCTGGACGAGACGTCTCGCGTCGAAATGCGTCGTGGGATCGAAGCCGCCCACTTGAGCGCCGGTGCGGACGGTGAGGCGGTCGAGCGGTAGGCCGGTGAGCGTGCCTATGCCGACCGTGCCGCTTCGCAATGCGTCGGCATAGGCCGACACATTGGGCGCGATGGCGCAGACCGCGCCGAGACCGGTCACGGCGACGCGTCGTTGCCGTGAATGGCTAATGGGCGGGCGCTGCGCGGCTGATGTCGATCCGCGCGAGGACGTGGCGGATGAAGTCGCCCACGGTGACGTTGCCGCCCTGCCCTTCGAGGCCCACGGGTATTTCGATGTCGAAGCGGGTCTCGATGGCGAAGATCGCCTGGACAAGATCGATCGACTGGAGGCCGAGCTCGTGGATGGTGGCCTCGGGCGTCAGCCGCTCGGGCTCGATGCCGGTTTCCTTGGACAAAATAGCCACGATCTCGTCGTGGGCCGAACCCTGGTCGGCGTCAGCCACGCTCTAAGTCCTCCGTACGCTGACGGGAGTTTTAGCCTGTTTGAGGAAATGATCCATGCCCGAAGGTCATACGGTCCACCGGCTCGTGGGAGCGTTTGATGCGCGCTTGGTGGGCAAGCGGGTTGATGCGAGCTCGCCGCAGGGGCGTTTTGCCGACGGTGCGGCGCTGATCGACGGGCGGATGCTGGAGGCGGCGGAGGCGCATGGCAAGCAGATGTTCCTCCGCTTTTCGGGAGAGACGTGGCTGCGGTTGCACATGGGACTTTACTGGATGTGGCGTTTCGCGGGGCCGGGAATGGCGGGGATCGGCCGCCGGACGCGGGTGGTGTCGGAGGTGTTCCCACCCGAGCCACGAGGTTTGGTGCGGCTGCGGCTCGTGACGCGGACAAACGTTGCGGACCTGAGCGGGCCGACGGCGTGCGTGCTGATGACGCCGGACGAGAAGGTTGCCGCGATGACGCGGCTGGGAGAAGACCCGCTGCGGACGGACGCCGATCCGGCGCGGGCGTATGGGCGGCTGCACGCGTCGCGGATGTCGATCGGGCAGTTGCTGATGCGTCAGGACATCGTGGCGGGGATCGGGAACATCTACCGGGCGGAATTGTTGTTCCGCGCGCGCCTCGATCCGCATGTGGCGGGGCGGGCCGTATCCAAGCCGATGTGGGAGGCAATGTGGTCGGACCTGGCAGGGCTGCTTCGCGACGGGGTGACGA
>CAXUIA010000134.1:0-2228 GCA_964250835.1 uncultured Acetobacteraceae bacterium
AAACATGGCGGTTCGGCGCGGCCTGCAACGCAATCGCGCGGCGGTAGCGACGCGTGAATTATGTTGCGGCACAGTCACGAGATTTTGTAGGAAACATCATCATTCGGCAGGTGGCCAGGGTCGCTGCGCATCGGTCGCGTGATGGGGTGCTGGCCACGGCCCCTAACGGCGCCACTGCCGACGTGACGTTGGAGAAGTATGATGGCGACTGCCAAGAAGTCGGCTGCCGAGCCGGCGCCCGCCAAGGACAGCAAAACCAAGTCGTCTAAGCCGGCCGACGACAAGAAAAAGCCGGCTAAAAAGAAGTAGCTTTCACTCGGCGCGGCGCGGCCGCGCGAGTAGACGCCGCGCGGCGGTCGCGACGTCGATGCTGCCGTGGAGAAGGTCGCAGACGGTGGCTGCGATCGGCATCTCGACGCCCGCCGCCCTTGCCCGTGCAGCGAGCGCGGGCGCGGTCGCCACACCTTCGGTAACGCTGTCCCTCGCGGTCAGGATGTTCCCAAGCCTCTCGCCGCGTCCGAGCGCTTCCCCCAAACTGTAGTTACGGCTCGCGCGTCCCGTGCAGGTCAGGATCAGGTCGCCGACGCCGGACAGGCCCGACACCGTGCGCGCCTGCCCGCCGCTCGCTTCCGCCAGGCGGGCAATCTCCGACAGGCCGCGCGTGACCAGCGCGGCGCGCGCGTTTTCGCCCAAGCCCGCGCCGATCGCAGCACCGGCGGCGATCGCAACAACGTTCTTGGCAGCGCCCCCCAGGCCGGCGCCGACCGGATCGTCGCTCGAGTAAAGCCGCAGCAAGTCGGTGCCAAGCCGTTCGACCAGATCGTGGGCGAGCGCCAGATCACCGGCGGCGATAACCGACGCGGCCGGAAGGCCCGATGCCACCTCGGCCGCGAAATTGGGGCCGGTCAGCAACGCCGCCGGCCGTTCCGGCCGCACATCGCGGGCAACCTCAAGCGGCAGCATCAGACTGCCCGCCTCCATCCCCTTGCAACACAGAACAACTGGAGCGTCGCCCCGATCGGCGGCGAGCGCCGCGCGGAGAAAGCCCATCGGCACGGCGGCCAGAACGACATCGGCAGGTTCCGTCGCAACCCCGATCTCGATCGTCGGACTGAGGGTCAGCCCCGGCAGCCGGCGCGAGCGGCGTCCGGTCGAGAAAAGCTCGTCGGGGCGCCTCGCCGCAAGCCAAACGCGATGGCCCGCGCGATCAAAGCACGCCGCGAGCGCCTGGCCCCACGCACCGGCGCCGATAACGGCGAGCCGCATGGGCGCGTCAGGTCAGCGAAGGATAGACCACGCCGGTAAGCTCCTCCGAAACCGACCATAGCCGGGCGGCGACCGCGGTGTCGCGCGCCTGCGGCGCGATGGCGGCGAGCCGTGGCGCGCCGCGTACTTCGCGAAAACCGTCCGGTCCCCAATACTGCCCGCTCCGCACGTCCGGCATGGTGGCGGCATAGAGGCCGGGCCGGGCGCCCGCGATGCTGTCCTGCCCGAAGATGCCGATGCCGGCGGTGAACAGCTTCGCCGCGAACGGGGGAATGCCGATCGCGTCCACGAACCCCGTGGTGGCGACGCCCGGATGAGCGGCGATGCTGGCCAGCTTGGAGCCCTGCGCGCGAGCGCGCCGGTCGAGCTCGAGCGCGAACATCAGGTTGGCGAGCTTGGACTGCGCGTAGCCGCCGCTGCCGCTGTAGCTCCGCGCGCCCTGCAGGTCGTCGAAATTGATCCGTCCGCTGCGGTGGGCGATGCTGGAGATCGTCACCACACGCGGCGCGTCCGCGCGCAGCAGCGTGCCGATCAGCAGGCCGGTCAGTGCGAAATGCCCCAGATGGTTGGTGGCGAACATCCGCTCGAACCCGTCGGCGGTGGTCGAGCGCTGCCGCTGCATCAGCCCCGCGTTGTTGAGCAGCACGTCCACCCGCGGCTGCTCGCCGTCGAGACGCGAGGCAAACGCGCGCACGCTCGCCAGCGAGGACGTGTCGATGATCGAGACGGACAATTTGGCGTTCGGGTGTGCTGCCCTGATGCGCCCCAGTGTCGCCTCGCCACGTCCGGCGTCGCGGACCGCGAGCACGACGGTCGCGCCATGCCCCGCGAGCGCCATCGCGGCCGCTTCTCCGATCCCGCTGGAAGCGCCCGTAATGACGACGACCGTCCCGCTTTGATCAGGAGCACTAGCTTCAGTCCAGCCGGGCATAGGCAACTCCCTCGTCGTGCGGGTCGTGGGG
>CAXUIA010000134.1:2238-6997 GCA_964250835.1 uncultured Acetobacteraceae bacterium
GCCAGGGGCTCTGCCCCAGCGGGGTTCCAGGGGCAGAGCCCCTGGCGCTCCCTGCACCGCTTCCACTAAAACATGTGGCCGCGAAGGAGAATGCCATGAACGAGATGACCCTGCCCAGTGCCACGCTCGACGAGCGCATCGACCGCCTCGCGTCCATCGCCGTGCGAGTCGGTCTGTCGCTTCGCCCTGGCCAGGAAATCGTCATGACGGCGCCGCTCGATGCGTTGCCGCTCGTGCGCCGGATCACCGAGCACGCCTATCGTGCCGGCGCCAAGTTGGTCACCACGATCTACAGCGACGACGTCGCACGTCTGGCCCGCTTCCGCTATGCGCCGGACGACGCGTTCGACTACGCGCCGGCCTGGCAGCAGGACGGGATCGCGCGCGCCTTCCGCGAGGGTGCCGCACGGCTCGCGATCGCGGGCGAAGACCCCTCGCTGCTGGCGGCCGAGGATTCGGACCGCGTCTCCCGCACGTCGCGCGCCATGTCCAAGGCCGCCAAGCCGGCGATGGAGCAGATCACGGGCTTCCGCACCAACTGGTCGATCGTGGCGGCGGCGACGCCGGGCTGGGCGCGCGCGATGTTTCCCGACCTCAACGAGAGCGAGGGGGTGGCAAGGCTCTGGGACGCGATCTTCAAGGCGTCGCGCATCGACGTCGCCGACCCCGTCGCCGGCTGGGAAGCGCACAACGCGCAGCTCGCGGCACGGACGGCCATGCTGAACGCGAAGAGCTACCGTGCGCTTCGCTACCGTGGACCCGGCACCGAGCTCGAGATCGGTTTAACGGCGGCCCACACCTGGCTCGGCGGCTGCAAGACGGCGGCCAACGGGATCACGTGCAATCCCAACATCCCGACGGAGGAGGTGTTCACGACCCCCGACTGCCGCGCGACCAGCGGAACCGTGCGCGCGACCAAGCCGCTCTCCTATCAGGGAACGCTGATCGAGGACATCGCCGTGCGCTTCGAGGGCGGCCGGATCGTCGACGCGCACGCGCGCACCGGAGAGCACGTGCTGCGCAAGGTGCTGGAGACCGACCCGGGTGCGGCAATGCTGGGCGAGGTGGCGCTGGTGCCGCATTCCTCCCCGATCTCCGCCAGCGGCCTGCTGTTCCGCAACACGCTGTTCGACGAGAACGCGGCCAGCCACATCGCGCTCGGCCAGTCCTACAGCAACGCGCTCCAGGGGGGCGACACGATGAGCAAGGACGAGCTGGCCCAGCTCGGCGCCAACGAAAGCCTGATCCACATCGACTGGATGATCGGGTCGGACCAGATCGACGTCGACGGCGTGACCGCCGACGGCACGGTGGAGCCGCTGATGCGGGCGGGTGAGTGGGCCTAAGGCTGCACGACACCCGGACGCGGACCGGGGTCGCCTTCGAGCCGATCGATCCCGCCAACGTCCGCCTCTACATGTGCGGGCCCACGCCCTACGACGTCGCGCATATCGGCAACATGCGTGCCTTTGTCGTTCCCGACATCCTGGTCCGTCTGCTGCGGACGCGCTATCCACGCGTCACCTACGTGCGCAACATCACCGACGTCGAGGACAAGATCACCGCCCGCGCGGCCGCCGAAAGCTCCACGATCGGCGCCCTCACCAGCCGTATGGTCGAACTGCTGCACGAGGATCTGCGTGCGGTGGGCAATCTCCCGCCCGACGTCGAGCCGCGCGTCACGGGCCACATCAGCGACATCGTGACGCTGATCGAGCGGATCGTCGCGGCTGGACATGCCTACCAAGCCTGTGGGAACATCGTCTTCGACGTCGGCTCCTTTGCGCGCTACGGAGCGTTGTCCGGGCGGGCGGTCGCCGATCTCGAGGCGGGAGCCAGGGTGGAGGTCGCGTCATACAAGCGCGATCCGGCCGACTTCGTGCTGTGGAAGCCGTCGAGCGAGGAACAGCCGGGCTGGGACAGCCCTTGGGGGCGCGGCCGCCCGGGGTGGCACATCGAGTGCAGCGCCATGTGCCTGCGGCATCTCGGCGAAAGCTTCGACATCCATCTGGGCGGCGAGGATCTGATCTTTCCGCACCACGAGAACGAGCGGGCGCAGAGCCTGTCCGCTTATCCGGAGAGCGAATTCGCCCGGATCTGGCTGCACAACGCGATGCTGCAGGTCGACGGGCAGAAGATGTCCAAAAGCCTCGGCAACTTCACCACCGTGCGCGACGCGCTGGCGCGTGCGCCGGGCGAGGCGCTGCGCCTGACGCTGCTCCACGCGCACTACCGCTCGGTGCTGAACTACACCGACGCGATCCTGGCGGAGAGCAAGCGGACGCTGGACCGCTTCTACCGCGCGCTCGATCGCAACGGCGCCGCACCGGCAGGCGCTGTCCCGGCGTCGGTCATCGCGGCTCTGGACGATGATCTGAACACGCCGGAGGCGTTGGCCGCGATGCATGGACTGGCCGACCGGGCGTTCGGCGGTGACGCCGCGGCGGCGTCGGGGCTGCGCGCAGCCGGCAATCTGCTCGGGCTGCTCACGGCCGCGCCCGCAGCCTGGTTTCGCGGCGCCGGTGCAACGGGCTGGATCGACGACTTGATCCAGGAGCGACTGGAGGCGCGTCAGCATCGCGACTTCGCGCGTGCCGACGAGATCCGCGCCCGCCTCGCCGCCGCAGGCGTCGTGCTCGAAGACGGCGGCCGAGGAACGACGTGGCGCCGCTCTTGACGGACAAGAGGCAACGGGGCTTTGCCCCCGCAACCCGCCGACGCAGGGCGTCCGGTCTCCGGACGGAACCTGATCTGTTGGTTACACATCCTCAGAGCGACTGGTGACAGGCCGAGACGGCGGCGCCGATCTGAGCCCGATCGAGGGCGCTCCAGCGGTGATCCTCGTCCGTCCCCAGTTGGCCGACAACATCGGGGCCACCGCCCGCGCGATGGCCAACGGCGGCCTGTTCGAGCTCCGCCTGGTGGCGCCGCGTGACGGCTGGCCGCAGGAGCGGGCCTGGCGAATGGCGTCCGGTGCGGATGGGGTCCTGGACAGCGCCACACTGTACGAGACCGTCGACGAGGCGGTCGCAGACCTGCACCTGGTGCACGCGACGTGTCCACGGCCGCGTCACGTCGTCAAGCCGGTCCTCACCGCGCAGGGGGCGGCGTCGGAATGGCGCATCGCCGGACTGCGCGGTCTGCGTCTTGGCATCCTGTTCGGGCCGGAGCGCGCGGGCCTCGACAATGACGACATGGCGCGCGCGGATGCGCTGGTGCGTTTCCCGCTCAGCCCGGCGTTTATGTCGCTCAACCTGGCGCAGGCGGTGATGATCGCAGCCTACGAGTGGTGCATGGCGTCCGACGAGACCGCGCCGCGGGTGCTGATGACCAACGAGACGCGGGTGGCGACAAAGGGCGAGCTCGAGAAATTCCTCAGCCATCTCACGGCGGAACTGGACGCGTGTGGATTTCTGCGAAACCTCCCGAAGCGGCCGGGCATGGTGCGCAACATCCGCCATCTCTTTGAGCGCGGCGAAGTGACCGAGCAGGAGCTACGAACCCTTCACGGCGTGGTGACCGAACTCGCGGTCGGGCGGCGTGCCCGCGGCCGCGACGAGGGGTGACGGGGCGAGAAGGCGCCAGCGCTCAAGAGCGTGGATTGCCGCCGCGACGCCGTCCTCGCCGGCAAGCGTCCGGCCAAGGGCGGCGGCGCGCGCCTGGAATGCTGGAGTTCGGGCGTCGGTGATCGCGGCGGCCAGATCGTCGGCGGTGAGAGTGCGGCGGCGAAGCGGCCGCGTGGCGACACCGAGCGAGGCAAGCCGTGCCGCCCAGAAGAACTGGTCCAGCAGGAACGGAACCGGGACGCTCGGGATGCCGGCAATGGCCGCCGCCGCCGTCGTTCCCGCACCGCAATGGTGGACGGCAAGCGCCACGCGAGGCAGGAGCCAGTCGTGCGGCGCCTCGTCGATGACAAGAATGCGTTCGTGAACGGCCTTGAGGCCGGCCCACCCCCCGGCGAGGACGGCGCGTACGCCCGAGCGATGGACGGCGTCCTGGACCAACTCGGACAGTCCGGGGCCGGCGACCATGCTGCCGAACCCGATATAGACCGGCTTGGGTCCGGCCGTCAGAAATGCGCAAAGGGCGTCGCTGGCCTGAAAACGTGAACGCAGCGTCCATGGTCCCGTGGTCGCGACCCGCGGACCCCAATCGCGCGAGGGCGGCACCAGCAACGGACTGAAACCATTGAGCAGCGGCGCGGCGGCGCCAAACGGTGATCGCCAGGGACCTCGCAACGGGTAGGGCATCAGACCGAGATCGCGCCGGACGCGTGACATGGCGGGCCGGCCGAGCTGCCAGGTCGCACCCCGGACCAGCCTGTGCAGCGCGAGGTTGAGCGAGCGTGCCAGCGGCCGCTGCGTGCCGAGCAGCAGCGGGGTGATTTCGCCCGCCGGTTCGATCGGCTGCAGCATGGTGCGCACGAACGCGATGCCGAGCGCCTCGGCGATCGATCCGGCGAGATAGAGGACGGCGCCGGAGCCGATAATCAGGTCCGCGCCGCGTGCCGGCGGAAGGCTCTCCGCGGCCCAGCCTCTGGCCATGTCGTTCAGCCGGCGCAGACCGTGAACGGCGACCGCAACCTGCGAGCGGCCATCGAACGACGCGCGGTCACGCTCCATCATCGCCCGGAAATCGGCGGTCAGCGGGGCGAAGCCGAGGCCCGCCCCGGCGGCGAGCGGCGCGAACTCGCGGCTGGTGACCAGCGTCACCTGATGCCCGCGCTCCTGGAGGCCCGCGCCAAGTGCCGCATGCGGGC
>CAXUIA010000135.1:0-1379 GCA_964250835.1 uncultured Acetobacteraceae bacterium
CGCTTGGTCCCCGCCAGCGCATGCACCTCGTCAATCACCACGTGCCGGACGCCGGCAAACAGCGCCGGCGCGTCCTCCTGGCTCAGCATCAACGAGAGGCTTTCCGGCGTTGTCAGCAGGATATCGGGCGGGTTCTCCCGCTGCCGACGGCGCCGGTCGGTCGGGGTATCACCCGTCCGCGTCTCGATCCTGATCCCGAGCTTCATCTCGCTCGCAGGCGTCAGGAGGTTGCGCGCGATGTCGGTCGCCAGCGCTTTGAGCGGGCTGACGTAGAGCGTGTGCAGCCGGCCCGGTCGCCCTTCCGCCAGCGCGATCAAAGCCGGCAGGAACCCCGCCAGCGTCTTGCCGCCGCCGGTCGGCGCCAACAGCAGAACGCTTTCTCCCCGCCTGCAGGCCTCGACCACCGCAAGCTGATGCGCCCGCGGCGTCCAGCCGCGCCGCGCGAACCAGCCCGCGAACAGTTCCGGTAATGTTCCATCCATCCGGTACGACATAATCATCCCGGCCGCATCCGCAAAGCAGCCGATCCTTGCAACCGCCCCGCCCCCAAGCCCATGATCAGCCTGATGACGGCGACCGATACCGACGAGCAAACGGCCCCTGCGAGCTACACGCACGCGCAGCTTGAAGATCTATTCGTCGAAGCGGCTCGCACCGGCAACCACCAGGTCGTCGCCGGGCTCCTCGACACCGGCATTTCACCCAATCTTTGCGACACTCGCCTTTACCCGGTGCTCACCATCGCGTCCTACAACGGCGAGTTGGAGATCACCGACCTCCTGCTCTCCCGCGGCGCGGACGTCGACGGCCGTGACGTCAAGGGAAGCACGGCGCTTATGGGTGTCGCCTTCAAGGGCAACATCGACATCGCCCGGCGGCTGATCGACGCCGGTGCCGACATCAACGCCGTCAACTCGTCTGGTCAGACCGCCCTGATGATGGCGGCTCTCTTCGACCGCGCCGAGATCGTCTCGCTCCTCCTCGCCCGCGGTGCCGACCTCCACGTCGCGGACCAAACCGGCAAGACGGCCCGCGACCTCGTGCTCGATCAGGGCAACGCCGCGATGGCCAGCCTTCTGGAGACCGCCGCCTGAGCGAAGTCGTCAGCCTGCGCCGAACCGGAGAGGACACGCTCTGGGCGGTGATCGCCGCGATCGGCAAGTCGCTCGCGGTGATCGAGTTCGACCTGGAGGGCACGATCCTCACGGCCAACGAGAAGTTCCTCCGCGCGGTGGGCTACACCCTGGAGGAGATTCGCGGCAGGCATCACTTCATGTTCCTCGAACCCGCCGAGCGCGAGACCCCCGAGTACGCCCGGTTCTGGGAAAAACTCGCACGCGGCGAGACGCGCTCCGGGGAGTTCCTGCACGTCGGCAAAG
>CAXUIA010000135.1:1389-6937 GCA_964250835.1 uncultured Acetobacteraceae bacterium
GCGGGGCGGCCCGGGGCCCCCCTGACGACCTCCGACGCCGCGCTCGCCGACCGCACCTGGCGCGAGCAACAGGTCCGCGCCTACGCTGCCCTCTTCCGGTCCAACCAGCAGCCGCCGCCGCACTACAGCGTCGCCCCGATCCGGCGACAGGACCTTCCGCGCGCCTGGAAACCGCTGCCGGCGCTTGGCTTCCTGCGGGGACATTTTTTCTAAGACCGTTGGCCCTGGGCCAGGAGCTTTGCCCTAAGTCCCCGCCAAGGGGGCGGCCATCGGATCTTCGTATCTGAAGTCCTCAATGCTTGCGACGTTCGGTGTTAACCGGCCGGTAATGGCTCATCGTTACTCATCCTGACGATCTTCGGGGCGATCGTGCGTCGCTCTGGGAAGTAATCGTCCGGAGCGAAAGATGTCGAACCGCCTTGCTTGGATCGTAGCAGCTTTGTGCATACCACTCGCCGCCTCCGTCCTCCCCGCCTCGGCCGCCACGATCCCCTGCGCCACGCATGCCGCTTGCAAGGCCGAGCAGATGTCAAAGGCGCCGAAAGCAAAAGTCGATCCGTCCGTCGCCGCCAGCATCGCGGCGGCAGCACCCGCCGCCGTTACGCAGACGCTCGCCGGCGCCTATGTCGGCACAGCTTATGCGGCCGACTACGGCATGAAATGCGACGGCCTGGATGACGATACTGCCGGACTGAACGCGGTCCTGTCCGCAGCGCAAGCCAACAGCGGCCCGGCCAACGCCCAGGCGAGCGGCATCAAGGTGATCCTGCCTGGCGGCTTGTGCATCATTTCAGGCGCGATCAAAGTCGCCGTTACGAAGTCCATGACCGTCGCCGGGCTTGGAATTGGGACGACACACCTGCAGTGGGTGGTTCCCACGGGCGGCTTCGCCTTCACCGTGTCGAACGGCGCAAGCCTTACCGTGGACGACATGACGATCAGCAAAAAGACCGGTGTAAACCCAACCGGCAGCACCTTTGTCGGCGAGGCCTTGTCGATCGCCGCCGGCGGATCCGACCAAACCAGTTATGGCACGCCGCTGCCACGCAGCTTCAACGTCGGCTCCGTCACCGTCGCAAATCTTTCTATCTACCCAGGCAATCCCAATGGTCAGACCGATGGATGGGCGGTCGGCGTCCATCTGACCGACCTGCCCGCCCCAACGATTTCAAACGTCAGCGTCAATATGCCGGGCTATGTCAAACCGATCGGCGCGCTGGCATCGCCTGCCGCACCCGGTCCCTTCAGCAACGGCCCGTCGCTCCCGACGAGCGGCACCACGGCCGCGAATAGCTCAGCCGCAGCGATGGGCATCGGCGTTGCCGATGGCGTGCTGCTTCAGGGCTCCGACGCCACAAAGGCCGACCCCAACGCTGCAGACTATTCGATAGACGCGGTCGTTTCGGACCTGACCACGACCGGAGGACTGGTCGGGCTCGACCTCTACCGTTTTCAGGGCGCCTACGTGTCGTCCTTCAAATCCGCCTCCGACGTGATCGGCATCCGCGCGGACACGCCCGACAACGTGACCGAACTCCTTTCGGTCATGGGTTCGCTGTTCACCGACACGGCGGACGGCATCTATGCCAACGGCGTCGCCGGCATCAACGTCAACGGCAATTACTTTATCCATTCCAACGGGGGCGCCAACGCGCCGGCTTACGCCGCCATCTGGTTGAGAAACGGCACGAACGCGACCGTCACGGGCAACAACATCAACGGCGACGGAAAGAGTTCGCCCGCCCAGGAATACGGGATCTTTTTCAGCAACGACGCCAACGACGGCACCGGCGGTTTTCCAAACAGCGTCAACGGTAACGTAATATTTTCAATCAATGACGTCTGCATTGGCAACGACAAGAACGTGAAGGCTATCAGCGCGAGCGGCAACTCGCTGGTAGGTTGCTCCACTCCGATCGCTGACGGCGCGGCCAACATTCCCTACTGGGTGGATGATAATAGCTACACCGACAATGTCTCAAACAACCACCCCGACATGGTCGAGAACGGCAATGGCCTGCAACTTCCCGAGGCGCTCACGGTCGGGTCCTTTGCCGACGTCGGCACGATCAAAGTGCTTTCTGACAACGTGCAGACCTTTCTTCTCGACGGCTCAGGCAACCTGACAGCCGCTGGCGCTCTGACTGTTGGCGGCGCCATCAAGGCCGGCGGCGATCTCACGGCTGCCGGTAACATGACGTTGGGCGGTTCTGTGGCGATCGCTGGAACCTATGCCGCCGGGAACGCCAGTCACTCAGTGATCCAGGAGGTGGCGGGCGGCTGGGGCGGCGGTGGATCGCGTATCCAGCTACGATCGCCTTCGGGAGGCTTTCCGCAGTTGGCGGGGCAGTCTGTCATGGCGATCGGCGAGCTTTACTGTGTCAGCGGGGGCTTTCGCCTGACGTGGCACGTGATTGGCCATTGGGCGCTCAGCGCCACCAGCGCGACGATCCAGAGCTTCCAGATCACTCCAGAGCCGGACGTCGATACCACCTGGGCGCTTCAGACCTTGAAAGGAGCCATAACACCGCAAGCCGACACGAGCGCCGCGACCATCGACGTGAACGTCGTCAAGGGGTTCGGCGGCATCGTCGACTGCACCGCCGACCTGCACGAGCTCACCGTCAATTGATGCGTAAGCATGCGGGCGTGAAGCGGCTCGTACCGCCGCGCTTCTGCCTTTCGGCTGACGCTACAGGGCTGCCCGGCCGGCCGGGCAGACCTTGTGATCAGGTTAGCGGCATCGTTATCAACTCGTACTCTACTGCTCCATAGGACGCCGGCTTCGCAGGCGGTCGGCGACTTCCAATCTACTGAGCCAAATACCCACCGTCGACCGGCAGCACGACCCCAGTAATAAATGACGCCTCATCCGAGGCGAGAAACAGGATCGCGCGCGCCACTTCGTCTGGCTGTCCCAGACGAGCCATCGGGTGCATCGCCTTCACCCCCGCGATGTAGGTCTCCGAAAGGTTCTTAACCGCCTCGGTCGCGATCGTTCCTGGTGCCACCGCATTGACGCGGATGCCGCGCGTCGCGAGCTCGACCGCGAGATGCTTGGTGATACCGGAGGCCACGAACTTCGCCGGGCCGTAGACTGCCTGGCCTTTCTGGCCCGCCTCGCCCGAAATCGACGACAGGCACACGATCGACCCGCCGCCGCTGCGCAGCATGGCCTCCGCAGAGAACTTGCATGTCAGGAACATGCCCCGCCCATCAACCGCCATGACGTGGTCGAAATCTTCCGGCGTCGCCTGCAGCAGGTCGAGCTCGGGGATGATCCCGGCATTGGCGACCAGGATATCGATGCGTCCGTAGCGATCGACGCAGGCTGCGATCATCGCGCGCGCATCTTCGGTGTGGGAGACGTCGCCCACGACGCTGAGCACCTCCGCACCGTCGCCCACAAGCATGTCACGCAGCTTTTCGAGCCTCGCGCTGTCGATGTCATTGATCACCAGACGCGCGCCTTCCGCCGCGAACAGCACCGCGGTCGCGCGTCCGATCCCGTTCGACGCTCCCGTGACCACTGCCGCCTTACCCGTCAGGCGACCAAGTCCGCTCCGCTCCACCATTGTGCTCTCCTGTTGTCACATTCCGCGACGTTTCTGGTTGAGGCTGTCGATCAGCACGGCGCCGAAAATGACCGCGCCCTGGATGAACTGAACCCAGAACGGCTGCACGTTCTTCAGCGTCAGCCCATTGTTGATCAGCCCGATGATCAACACCCCGAGCAGCGTGCCCAAAATGCTGCCCTTGCCGCCGAACAGCGACGCTCCGCCGATCACCACGGCCGCGATCGCGTTCAGCTCCAATCCAACGGCCGCGATTGGCTGCGCGCTGTCCAGACGCCCCGCCAGAACCACGCCGCCGAGACCCGCCAGCGCGCCACTGATCACGTAGCAGATCGCCAGCGTCCGGCGTACCGGTATGCCGGCGAGCCGTGCCGCTTCGCGGTTGCCGCCGACCGCGTACACCTCGGCCCCGAACACCGTCCGCGCCAGCACAAGGCCCGCCAGCAGGAACACAGCGGCCGCAATCAGCGCCGCCACCGGAAACGGACCGAGGTTGCCTCCACCGATGTTGTCGAACGCGTCCGGAAACGAGAACACCGTGTTTCCGTTCGTCACAATGAACGCGAGCCCGCGCGCCATCGACAACACCGCCAAGCTGACAATGAACGGCGCCATGTTCAGCGTCGTCACCGCGAATGCAATTAAGCCGCCCGACAGCGCGCCGATCCCGATCCCGAGCACAACCGCGAGCGGCACCGCCAGGTGCGCCTTCAACGCGAGCCCGGTGATCACGCCGGTGAATGCGACCACCGAGCCCACCGACAGATCGATGCCGCCGGTGACGATGACAAACGTTTCGCCGACCGCGACGAGGCCGATCAGCGAGGAGGCCAGCAGGATCGACAGCAAATTGGCCGACGTCAGGAACGCGGGCGTCGTCGCCGCCAAATAGACCGAAATCGCGACAAAGCCGACCACGATCGTCAGCTCGTTGACCGCCTGCTTGACCGAGCCCAGGCCAAACCGGTTTCGCGTGGTGGAAAGCGTCTGCTCGGTTGCCATGGCGATCTTTCCTTGCCCGATCAGCCGAGAGCCGCCAGCGACATGATCCGCTCCTGACTGAACTCGTGTCGCCCGACCGCGCCCGCGATGCGCCCTGCTCGCATCACCACGATCCGGTCGCAAACCCCGAGCAGCTCGATCATGTCCGATGACACCATCAGGATTGCGGCACCTCCCTCGGCGAGGCCGTTGATCAGCCGGTAGACTTCGACCTTCGCGCCCACATCGATCCCGCGCGTCGGTTCGTCGAGCAGGAACACGCGCGGCTTGGTCGTCAGCGCACGCGCCAGCACGACCTTCTGTTGATTGCCGCCCGAAAGCGACTGCGCGCGCTGCCTGATGCCGGGCGTGCGTATGCGGAGCTCGGAGACCGCCCGCTTGGCCAATTCGTCGATGCGGCGCCTCGACAGCACGCTCCGCAGCCACGACAGGCGGCCGAGCGTCGAGAGTGCGATGTTGCTGCGCACGGGGAACGGCAGGATCAATCCCTCGCCCTTGCGATCCTCCGGCACCAGTGCAAGACCGGCCGCGATCGCTTGCCGCGGCGAGCCGATCCGTCGGTCGCGTGCGTCCACTCGAACCCGGCCTGCCGACGATGGCAGCGCCCCGTAGATCGTCTTGAGCACCTCGGTCCTGCCGGCGCCGATCAGGCCGCCAAGGCCCACCACTTCGCCCGCCCGCACCTCCAGCGACACGTCCTCGAAACGGCCGTCCGACGCCAACCCCTCGACGGCCAGCAACACCTCGCCGACAACAGCACCACGCGGCGGAAACAGCGCCTCGATCGGCCGATTGACCATCGCCTGGATTAAAGAGGTTTCGGTCCACTCACCCGAAGGTCGCGTCTCGACGGACAGGCCGTCGCGCAGCACCGTCGTGCGATCGCAGATTTCGAAGACTTCCTCGAGATGATGACTGATGAAGATCACCCCGACCCCTGCCGATCGAAGTGTGGCGATGGTTGCGAAGAG
>CAXUIA010000136.1:0-1591 GCA_964250835.1 uncultured Acetobacteraceae bacterium
CCGTCGAACTTTGACATGCCGGCAAAGGCCACATGGTTGACGTCCATGTTCAGGCCCATGCCGATCGCGTCGGTTGCGACGAGGAAGTCGACCTCGCCCTGCTGATAAAGGGCGACCTGGGCGTTGCGCGTGCGCGGCGAGAGCCGGCCCATGACGACGGCGCAGCCGCCGCGGCGGCGCCGGATGGCTTCGGCGATGGCGTAGACCTCGCCCGCCGAGAAGGCGACGACGGCGGAACGCGGCTGCAGCTTGGACAGCTTGGTGTGACCGGCATGGACGAGCTGGGAAAGGCGCGGCCGTGTCTCGACGGTGACGCCGGGCACGAGGCGTTCGAGCAGCGGGCGGATGGTTTCGGCGCCCATGACCATGGTCTCGACGAGACCGCGCGCGTGGAGAAGCCGGTCGGTGAAGACGTGGCCGCGGTCGGGGTCGGAGGCGAGCTGGATTTCATCAACGGCGACGAACTCGGCGTCGCGGTCGAGCGGCATCGCCTCGACCGTGCAGGAGAACCAGCGCGCGCCGGGCGGAACGATCTTCTCCTCGCCGGTGATCAGCGCGACGTTGCGTTCGCCACGGGCGGCCACCATGCGGTCGTAATTCTCGCGCGCGAGCAGGCGCAGCGGAAAGCCGATGATGCCGGAGGAGTGGGCGAGCAGGCGCTCCATCGCGAGATGGGTCTTGCCGGTGTTGGTGGGGCCGAGCACGGCGCGCACCCTCGGCGTGGGGCGGGAGCGGCGATGGTCGTCCATACGGGGGATGGTCGGATGTGGAGGCGTGAATTGCAAGCTTTGGCGCCGGGCAGGCTTGGGGGCGGTGTTGGCGGCTTTACGGGTCGATCCCGATTCTGTGCGAATACGGAATGGCACCACTGATCTGGCAACGAAGTGACGCATTATTGGCGGTTTTCCGGGACTTCTTGGTTCCTCGACGATGAAATTGTGTCCATATCTCGTTACAGAGAGAAACGAACTGGCCTGGTAACGTAATTGCGACTGAACTAAGTGTTTCGAGAGGCTTATAGCAGATTGATCGACTCGACCCGATGCACGCTTTCGACGTCGCTTTGCGGAACGTAACTTTCTGGTTCCAAACCCGGCGCAGATCACATGAAAGGACGCCACATGCCCACCGCCACTTCCACCGACACCATGGTCGCGACACTGCGCGACACCATTGTTGCTCTCGTTCGCCGTGACGGCCCTGATCTGTCGGCGCGTCAGCTCGGCGTTTTCCTGACCTGCTACTTGCAGGACGGGGCGCATACGGTTCGCGGCCTTGCTGCCGACCTCAATGTCTCCAAGCCGGCGATCACCCGTGCGCTCGACCGCTTGGGCGAGCTTGACCTTGCCCGGCGCAAGGTCGATCCGATGGATCGCCGCAGCGTCCTGGTGCAGCGGACGGTGAAGGGCACGGCGTTTCTGCGCGACCTGCGTGGGATCATGGCCGAGGCTTCGGCACCGCCGCGCAAGGCCGAACGCGAGCACGGTTCGCGCCGCTCGGCTTAACCCCGCCCCGATCGAGATGTGAGGCCGCCCGGCCCCCCCCCGCGGCCAGCACCGGGGGGTGTGATCGGAAGTGGCCCCCCACCCGC
>CAXUIA010000136.1:1601-2116 GCA_964250835.1 uncultured Acetobacteraceae bacterium
ATGTAGGGGCGCTATGTCCACGTCATTTGGCAAGAAAGGATTGACCATGCGTTTCGCCACTTTCGCGGTGGCCGCTGCGGTTTCCGCGGCGACGCCTGCGCTGGCTGCCGACCCTGGAATTCACTCGGCGCCGGATGCGCGGATCACGATCTACGCGAAGTCCGCCAACCTCGGCGTGGGCTGGAGCTGGGGCGGAGGCGTGCTCCACTATGAGGGGCACACCTACCATTTTTCGATCAGCGGCCTGAACGTGGCGGCTGTGGGTTACTCGACGCTCACCGGTCACGGCCGGATCTACAATCTGCACCATCTGCATGACTTCGACGGCACGTACTACCAGAGCCACGGCGAGGTGACCGCTGGCAGCGGCATCGGCGGCTCGCTGTACGTGAACGGCAACGGCGTGCAGATCCGGGTTGATGACGTGACGCACGGTGCGCAGCTCGCCGGGTCGGCGTCCGGTATCGAGTTCCACCTGAAGGGCTGACGAGCAGATACCCCGGACTGGTTCGTCT
>CAXUIA010000136.1:2126-2666 GCA_964250835.1 uncultured Acetobacteraceae bacterium
GGCGAAGCTTGCCGGCTCCGCGTGGGGTACCGAGTTCAAGCTCAGAGGCTGATCGACGCGCGACCGGGCCGGCTGGCGACCCGGTCAGCGCGTTACCAGCGGCCAATGCTGGTTCGCCTGGCCTGACGGATGACGAGCCATGCGGCGGTGCCGATCGGAATGGCGGCGGCGCAGAGGCTGACCAGCGCGCCCGGCCAGCGTGCGCGCGCTGCGTGGAGGCCGAACAGGCCGGACATCATTGTCAGGGACCAGAACGCGAGCGTGACCTGAGAGGCGGGTGAGCCGGCCCGGTTGGCGAGCTGGTAAAGGTGGCCGCGGTGCGCGTCGGTGAGAGGGTCGCCGGCCCGCCATCGCCGCGCGAGCGTGAAAGCCACGTCCGCCAGGATCGGCGCCATCGCCATGGGGACGAGGAGCACGCCCCATGGGTGGCCGGGTAGTCGGCTGGCAGGACCCGCCATCGCGGCGAGCACCAGTCCACAGAGCTGGCTGCCGACATCGCCCATGAAGATCCTGGCGCGTGGATAGTTGAAGGGCATGAAG
>CAXUIA010000136.1:2676-6855 GCA_964250835.1 uncultured Acetobacteraceae bacterium
GGCATGAAGCCCGCGATGCCGGCGGCGAGCGGCAGCAGGGCTGCGGCGGGGAGTGTGTCGCCGCCATTGGCGCAGCCGATGGTTATGATCGCGGCGGCGATGAGGGTGCAGCCGGAAGCGAGGCCGTTCAGTCCGTCGATGAAGTTGACCGCGTTGGTGGCGGCGACGAGCCAGACAAGAGTTATCGGGGCGCTCAGGAGGCCCAGCGGCAGGGGACCTGCGCGCGCGATCGTGTCGCCGGACGCCACGAGAATGAGTGCCGCCGCGACCTGGGCGGCGAGCTTGAAGGCGGCGCCGCGGTGTCGGATGTCGTCGGCCCAGGCGGCGGCGGCGACCAGCAGCGCGGCGGCGAGCAGCGCCACCACGGCGACGGTGCGGTGAGGAACAAGGCCGGCGAGCCAGGCGGCGGCGAGGCCGGTCGCGAAGGCGGCAAGGATGCCGATGCCGCCACCCTTGGGCGTGGGCCGGTCGTGTGACGAGCGGGCGTTGGGAATGTCGAGGACGTTCCGGCGGATCATGGCGCGAACCAGCACGGCGGACAGGCAGGCGAGGCATGCGAGGGCGAGCGGCACCGTCATGGGCGCGCGCTTAGGGCATCCTTGCCGGGGCGTGAAGCGGCTTGGTTGCCGGGCGGGGGTGATGAAGACCCTGTCGGCCTAGAAGCCGAGGTAGACGCGGTGCTGGTGAAGGAAATCCTCGCCGATGATGAAATCGGTACTGTGCGGCCATGGATAGACGAGTCAGAGACAACAACGGTTGCCGGCCCGTAGTTGAAACCGTCGATCCCAAATTGACCGAAGCGATGCAGGCGGCCGACTTCAAGCTTGCTGCCAGTCCCGGCGGAGAGAAATAGCCGGTCGTGGCCGAGCTGGATTTGCCCGCGGGGGAACGCCAGCAGGCTGGCGGTGGTTGTCTCGGCGCCGGTGTCGATCAGGCCGACCCGCTGTCGGTGATCGAGATCGAATGGGATCAGCATCTGATGGATTTGAATGGCGGGAAACAGCGCTGCCACCGTTTGATGCGGCATCGGCCAGGGCGGCGCCGGATCATCGCAGCGCTGCGGGCGATAAAACGCGAGGCGATCGTGGGGCGCTCGACCGCGCCACGAAGAAGCTGCCGTTGCGCAGCTCCTTGCCGGCGATGTCGAGGTGAGCGACGTCGACATCCCCGGCGCGCACACGGCCCCCGGCGCCCATCAGAAAGCCGTTGGTGGAGGTGGGTGACAAACCGAGCCGCTCGACCGTGCGTGCACTCAGCGAGGTCCAGGTGTTCCCGGTGTCAAGGATCGGGTTGGCCGATGAGTGTTATCGCCACGAGCTCCTCCAATCCGTAGGGGCGGAGCGTAAGCTCGGCGACCTTGCGGGGCGGAGCAGCTGACCGGCGCGGCGCATGCGGCGAGCAACAAGCAGGCGGCCAGGACGACACCGTGAGGGCTCACTTCGTGTCGGCGATGAAGAGCTTGTGTGCGCGGAAGGCGATAAAGACGCGGTGGTGGCGGAGGAAGTCCTCGCCTAAGAGAAAGTCGTAGTCGCTGAGGGCGGTATCACCGACGCCAGCCTCGATCGGGCCCTCGTCGACTCCGTCGATCACGAGGTGATCGAAGCGGTGCAGGCGGGCTTCAAAGGGCTGCAGGGCGATCCCCATTCCGCGGACGCGCCGATCCTTGGCGAGGATGGCCGGATCGAGACCGAGCGCAGCTTGCTGCACGACGTTGCCGCCCGCGCCGGTGTCAAGAACACCAGAGAGTTCGCGCCCGTCGAAGGTGGCGGAAAAGATAAGCTTGCCGCCGTTCAGGTCCGGACGGAGGGAAATCGGCTGCGTGTGGCTGTTCCAAGGCGGTGAAACGTCCGCGCAGTTCTGAGGCCGGTAGAGAACGAGGCGATCGTGCGCCACGTCCAGGTCGAGGTCCCATTGCGCCAGGAAATCCTGTCCGACGAGACGTAGGCGGGGAATGAGCGCAGTCCATCGCGGAAGAGCGGGATGACGGGGGCCTCCACATCCTGCGCCCGCATCCCGCCGATCGTCAGGCTTGGTATCTCGACGATCTGATAGCGGCCATCCCCGCCTAGTCCGGAGGCCGACACGAAGAGCTGGTTGCCCCGACCGGCGCCCTGTTCAGTGACGCGCGTTGTCGTCAGGTCGAAATCGTTGACGGCGTCGGGGGTGATCGTGGTGGCGGAGGAGCCGGTGTCCATCGCCAGTCCAGCGGGTTGGTGATTGATCTCGACCGGGATGATTTCGTGATGGCCGTATCGGAGCAGCGGGATGTCGGAGAGTGCGACGAGCGCTCCGCAGGTGGTCTGAGCGGCGCTGCAGCCGGTGACGAGCGAGGCAAGCAACAGGAGCCAAGAACGCATCAAAGGCCATTAAAGCTGTCGTTTCTTTGTCGCACAGACGATTGGAGG
Source organism: uncultured Acetobacteraceae bacterium (assembly GCA_964250835.1). Lineage (GTDB taxonomy): Bacteria > Pseudomonadota > Alphaproteobacteria > Acetobacterales > Acetobacteraceae > CAXTPV01. The sequence continues at coordinate 5,082 of CAXUIA010000136.1, forward strand.
TGGCCAGGATGCCTTTGCATAGATCGACGCGTGTGGCGCAACGGTCACGGCGGGCGCCAGCAGGGCGGGGTGAAAGGCTGGGCGTTGTGGTCTATGACGCTCGGATGGCGAGCCAGCGCGCGGTCAATCGGATCATCGTCAACGTGCTGCTCGATGGCGGGCTGGCGGCGGTCGCGGCGCCGGTCGCGCGCTACCTGGCCGATCCCGGAAGCGGACTGCTGCACCCGATCTGGTTCGTGGCCGGAGGGGCGATCACGCTGCTGGTGGCGGGACTGCCGTTCGGGCTGCAACTGCAATATTGGCGGTTCTCGTCGCTGGCCGACATGATCGGCGTCGCCTGCGGGTCGGCGGCGAGCGCGCTGCTGTTCGCGGGGGGGCATAGGGTGGGGGGGGTGGTGGGGGGAGGGTATCAGCCGGCGGAGGTGTTCCTGCGCGGGGGCGCGCGCGACCGGCTGCTGCCGATCCGGGTCGAGGGGCTGCTGGCGTTCGGCAGTCATCAACCGGGGCGGCGCATTCATGGCCGGCCGATCCTGGGGCAGGTGGACGAGGCGGGCGCCGTGCTGGAGCGCTTGCGCGCATCGGGCCGGCTGCCCCACGCGCTGGTGATCACCGACCCGGAGTTTCGCGGGCCGGCGCGGGGGGGGCTGCTGGGGGGGGCGGCCCGGGCGGGCCAGGCGGGGCGGCGCGCGCCGCGCCCGGCGGCGGTGTGGGATGCGTCCGACATCGAATTGCGGCCGGTCTCGCTCGAGGAGCTGTTGAACCGCCAGCCGGTGGTGCTCGACCGTGACGGCATGCGCGGGCTGGTTGCCGGGCGTCGGGTGCTGGTGACGGGAGCCGGCGGGTCGATCGGGTCAGAGCTGTGCCGGCAGGTGGCGTCGCTTGGGCCGGGGGCGATGGTGCTGCTCGAGCAGAGCGAATACGCGCTGTGGTCGATCGGGGTCGAGTTGGGTGAGGCCGCGCCGGACATGGCGCAGCACCAGGTGATCGCGGATGTGCGCGATGGGGCGCGGCTGCGCGAAATTTTTGAAGTGTACCGGCCGGAGCTGGTTTTTCACGCGGCTGCTTTGAAGCACGTGCCGATGGTGGAAGCGAACCCGCTGGAGGGGCTGCTGACGAACGCGGTCGGCACGCGCAACGTCGCGGACGCGGCGCGTGGGTGCTCGGTCGCCGTAATGGTGGTGATCTCGACCGACAAGGCGGTCAATCCGTCGAGCCTGATGGGAGCGTCCAAGCGCCTGGCGGAGATGTATTGCCAGGGGCTGCACATGCGCGGCAGCAACGAGCCGGGGTCGACGCGGTTCGTGACGGTGCGGTTCGGCAACGTGCTCGGCTCGACGGGCTCGGTGGTGCCGGTGTTCCGGCGCCAGCTCGAGCGGGGCGGCCCGCTGACGGTCACGCATCCCGACATGCAGCGCTACTTCATGACGGTGACGGAAGCGGTGGGCCTGGTCCTGCAGGCGAGCGTGGCGGGCGAGCGGACGGGGACGGCGGAGGCAAGGCAACTCGCGGCGGGCGGCATCTTCGTGCTGGACATGGGCGCGCCGCTGCGGATCGACGATCTGGCGCGGCAGATGATCCGGCTTGCCGGACTGCGGCCCGACGAGGATGTGCGGATCGAATACACCGGGCTGCGTCCGGGCGAGAAGCTGTTCGAGGAGCTGTTCCATGGCAGCGAGCCGCCGGTGCCGACGGAATATCCGGGGCTGCTGATGGCGACGCCGCGCACCAACGATCCGGCGTTCGTGGGTCGCGCGCTCGGCGAGCTCGATGGGGC
>CAXUIA010000137.1:0-1407 GCA_964250835.1 uncultured Acetobacteraceae bacterium
ATGACGACCTCATGGCCGGCACGGCATTTGGCTTTCGTCCAGGTCTCGGTGCGGCCGGACCGGTAAGGCGCGTCGAGCCGCTTGGAGACGATGCCTTCGAGCGAAAGCTGGCAGGCGGAGCGCAGCACGGCTTCGCCGCCGCTCTCGAAATGGTCGACGAAGCGGAGGATGGTGCGGTCGGTCGGCAGGACGGCGTCGAGCCGGGCTTTTCGCTTGGAGAGCGGCTGGGAGCGCAGGTCGGTGTCGCCTTCGTGGAGCAGGTCAAAGGCGTAAAAGACCAGCGCGTCGGTTTGCTCCTCGGCGAGTGCGACCTGGAGCGCTGCGAAGTCGGGCGTGCCGTGGGCGTCGTGCGCGACGATTTCGCCGTCGATGATCGCGTCGGGCAGGACGGCGGCCGCGCGCGCGATGGCGGCGAAGCGCGCGGTCCAGTCGTGGCCGTTGCGGGTGCGCAGCGTCGCTTGGCCGCCGCTGACGCGCATCTGAACGCGGTAGCCGTCGAACTTGATCTCGTGCACCCAGCCGGCACCGGATGGCGGGCGTTCAACGGTTTGGCAGAGCTGGGGCTCGATGAAGTCGGGCATGTGGGTGGCTGCGCCGGTTCGCTTGGCGGAAGCTGCGCGCTTGGCGGAAGCTGCGCGTTTGGTGGGGCTGCGCTTGTCGGCGGCGAGACCTTGGCTGCTGTCCCAGATTGCGTCGGGTTCGGGTGAGACGCCCTTGAGCATGAAGGCTTTCGGACGGCGGCCTTTGCCGGCGGCGATGTCGGCCATCGTCCGCCCGGATGCCGCCGAACGGTCCTGCGCGATCAGGGCGTCGGTGTCGCCGACCTGATCGTCGCGATGCTTGATCAGGAGCCAATTGGTGCGCTTGCCGCCGGTCTTGTCGTTCTTGATCCGGACCAGCACCCAACTGCCGTGCAAGCGATCGCCTTCGAGAGTGAATTTGAGGTCGCCCGACGCGAGCGCCTCCTGCGGGGTGCCGTGGCCTTCGGGCGTCCAGGTGCCTCGGTCCCAGATCTGGACCGTGCCGCCGCCGTACTGACCCTTCGGGATCACGCCTTCAAAATCGCCGTAGCCGAGCGGGTGGTCCTCGACCTCGACGGCGAGCCGTTTGTCGGCGGGGTCGATGGAGGGGCCGCGGGTGACGGCCCATGACTTGAAGACGCCGTCGAGCTCCAGCCTGAGATCGTAATGAAGCCGGGTTGCGTCGTGCTTTTGGATAACAAAGCGAAGGCGGTTGGATTTGGCGACCGAACCCTCGCCGCTCGGCTCGGCGGTCTGCTGGAAATTGCGCTTCGATCGGTAGAGGTCGAGCTTGCCGGGCATTTCCCTTCCTTTCGGAACCCGAAGCGGAAAACTATGTTCCCGGTTTCGTGTGCGACCGAGTTCACGTTCCTGCAAGCCTCTGCAG
>CAXUIA010000137.1:1417-5537 GCA_964250835.1 uncultured Acetobacteraceae bacterium
CCTCTGCAGTGGCCACGCGCCATGAGGCTCGTGGTGTTCGGCCTGTCCGTGAGCTCGTCCTGGGGTAACGGTCACGCGTCGCTTTGGCGCGGACTGATCGCAGCGCTGACGGCCGACGGTCATCGAGTGACGTTCTTCGAGCGCGACGTTCCGTACTACGCCGAAAACCGTGACCTGACGTCGCTGCCGGACGGCGGATTGCTCGTGCTCTACCGGGACTGGGGCGAGGTGTTGCCTGCCGCACGCGAGGCGATCCGAGAAGCGGACGTGGGCATCGTGACGTCGTTCTGCCCCGATGCGCCGGGAGCGACGGACCTGGTTTGCGGCTCGGCGGTCGTTCGCTGCTTCTATGATCTCGACACGCCTGTCACGCTCGACCGGCTGGCGTCAGCCGAGGCGGTTCCTTATCTCGGGCCGGAGGGTCTGGCCCCGTTCGACATCGTGCTCAGCTACACCGGCGGGGGCGCGCTTGAGGCGTTGCGGTCGCGTCTCGGGGCGGGCCGTGTGGCGCCGCTGTATGGTTGGGCGGATCCGGGAGCCTACCGGCGCACGCCCCCGGTCGCGCACTATGAGGCGGCCCTCTCGTATCTCGGGACGTATGCCGCGGACCGGCAGGGGACGCTGTCGCGGCTGCTGCTCGAGCCGGCCCGCCATCGTCCGCGGTCGCGCTTCGTGATCGGTGGCGCGCAGTATCCGGCCGATTTCCCCTGGTCGGACAACATTTATTTCGTGCGTCACCTGCCGCCCAACGAGCATCCGGCGTTCTACTCGTCCTCACGGCTGACGCTGAACGTGACCCGTGCCTCGATGGCTCGGATGGGTTTCTGTCCGTCGGGACGGCTGTTCGAGGCGGCGTGCTGCGGGACGCCGATCATCACCGATCGCTGGGAGGGGCTTGACGAATTCTTCGAGCCCGCCGAGGAGATCCTGGTCGCTGACGGCACGTCGGACGCGTCGGACGCGCTGGATCTGCCGTCCGTGACGCTGGCGGCGATCGCCGCGCGCGCCCAGGCTCGGGTGCTGGGCCAGCATACGGCGGCGCATCGTGCACGCCAGATGGTCGCGACGCTCGGCGCGGCGGCCGGCTGAGCATGTGGGGGATTATTCCTGCGGCGGGCAACGGCACCCGTATTCAGCCGCTCGCCTTTTCCAAGGAGCTGCTGCCGGTCGGCAGCCGGCAGGACGCGCAGGGCGTCGAGCGGCCGAGGGCGGTCAGCGAATACCTCATCGAGCGGATGCGGCGGGCGGGCGTCGACAAGATCTGCATGGTGATCTCGCCGGCCAAGTCGGACATTCTGCAGTATTTCGGCGGAGCGGTGGACGGAACGCCGCTTGCCTACGTCATTCAGGATCATGCTGACGGGCTGTGCGACGCGATCTTCCGGGCGCTGCCGTTGATCGATGCGGCCGAAAGGGTCGTGGTGGGGCTGCCGGATACGATCTGGTTTCCGGTTGATGCGCTATGCGGACTTGCGGACGACCGGTTCTCGTTCCTGCTGTTTCCGGTCTCCGAACCACGGAAGTTCGATGCGGTCGAGACCGATTGCGACGGGCGAGTGACGCAGGTGCGCGTCAAGTCTTCGACCGATCAAGGGGGCTGGATTTGGGGAGCGCTGAAGATGCCCGGCCAGACGCTGCACGAGCTGCATGCGCTTTGGCAATCGCGCGGGCGTCTGGATGTCTATGTCGGCACGCTCGTGCAGGCATGGCTCGACGCGGGCGGCATCGCGTACGGCGTTCGCGACGGTGCGCACTATGTCGACGTGGGTACTTTGCATGGCTACCGGGAAGCGCTGCACCTGCTTGGAGCGCGGACGGTCGAAACGATCGGACAGGAAGGTTGATGGACGACGGATGGACACAGGAGCGCATACGCGCACGGGCCGAGGCGCTCGGCCCGTGGTTTCACAATCTGGACCTCAAGGGTGTGCGAACCGCGCCCGATCATTTCCTCTTTGACTATCCCAACGTGGTTTGGCAGCGCTTTGCCGATGCGGTTCCGGCCGATCTGGCCGGCAAGACAGTGCTCGACATCGGCTGCAATGCCGGTTTCTACGCGATGGCGATGAAACGCCGCGGCGCGTCGCGCGTGCTCGGGATCGATCACGACGAGGCCTACCTCGCGCAGGCGCGGTTTGCGGCCGAGGTCGAAGGACTTGATATCGAGTTCCGGCGGATGTCGGTGTTTGACGTGGGATCGATCGGGGAAAGGTTCGACGTCGTTTTGTTCTTTGGCGTGCTGTATCATCTTCGCCATCCGCTGCTGGCGCTCGACCTGATCCACGAGCACGTGGCGGCCGACTTGTTCATCTTCCAATCCATGCTGCGCGGCAGCAGCGATGTGAGCCCCCTCGAGCCGGACTATGATTTCTGGGACATGCGGGCGTTCGAGGAGCCGGCGTTCCCGAAGCTGCATTTTATCGAGCGGAGCTATTCGCGCGATCCGACGAACTGGTGGATTCCCAATCGTGCGTGCGCGGAGGCGATGCTGCGCAGTGCCGGCTTCGAGATCAAGGAGCATCCGGAACCGGAAGTGTTTATCTGCCGATGGCGCGAGCATGTGTCGGGCGCCGTCTATCCATCGCGCGGTGCGCGATGATTGAAGCGGCGATGATTTGGAACGAACCCAACAACAAGTCGCACTGGGACCTCGAACATGATCCCGGCTGGGAACGGTTTGCGGTGATGACGCGGCTCGCGGGGGAGGCGATCGCGGCTGAAGCGCCAGGCTTGCCGCGCGTGCTGGGCGGGATGTCGCCAATCGATCCGGAGTTTCTGCGCCTGCTGTCCAGGCAGGGGGTGATGGAGGAGATCGACGCGGTCGCCGTGCACGGTTTCCCGCTCGACTGGAACCACTGGCTGTTGCAGGACTGGCCCGACAAGATCGCCGAGATCAAGGCGTGCACGGATTTGCCGGTGTGGGTGTCGGAGGTCGGGGTTTCGACGTTCGGCGCCGAGGAGGTGCAGGATTGGGGACTGAAGCGGACGGCCGAGCTGCTGACCGGGTTGGCGCCGCGAGTTCACTGGTACAGCCTGTACGATCTTCCGGCGACGTGGGAGGCGACGACGCGCCACCGTGAGGCGGAGGGGTCGTCGTACTACCGGCACTTCCATCTCGGCCTGTTTGATGAACGGGGACGGCCGAAGCTGGCGGCGGGACGCTTCGCTGAGTACACGCCGGCGATCGGCCTCTGCCAGTGGTTCCATTTCGAGGATCATCGTCTGGACGATGCGGTGCGGACGATGCGCGACCTGGGAGTCACGTATCTGCGGACCGGGTTGAGCTGGGCGGACTGGCTTCGTCCAGACGCCGAGGCCTGGTTCGACCGGCAGATGCGGGCACTCGATGAGTTCGACGTGACGGTGACGTTCTGCTTCACGCCTGACGACAAGGGGATCTGGCCGCATTATACGGCGCCGCCGCTGGACCCGCAGGAGTTCGCCGATTTCTGCGGAACGATGATCCGGCGCTACGCGCCCGGCCGGAGAACCGCCTGACCAGGCTCACGATCGTCAACGTGGCGTATGCGCTGGCACCCGTCGGACCGGACGCCGTGGGTGGGGCTGAGCAGGTGCTGTCGGCGATCGACCGGGCGCTGGTGGCGGCGGGGCACCGCTCAATCGTGGTGGCCTGCCGAGGCAGCGTCGTCGCGGGTGAGTGGGTCGACACCGGCGTCGACGCCGCTGGCAGGATCGACGATGCGGCGAGAGGATCGGCGCAGGAGGCGACGCGCCGTGCGGTCGCATCGGTCGCGCGCGACGCGGACCTGGTGCACCTGCACGGTCTCGACTTCGATTCGGTGGTGCCGCCCTGTGGTGCGGTCCTGGCGACGCTGCACCTTCCGGCTGCATGGTATCGCCGATCAGTTTGGGAGACGCGGCGGACGCGATTCTGGCTGCACGGAGTGTCGCTGGCGCAGGCGAGGGATCTGCCCATGATAGCGTGCGTGCTGCCGCCGATCGGAAACGGGGTTGCGGTTGACGCACTTCAGCGGACGCGCCACGCACGACGCGACTTCGCGCTCACGCTTGGCCGGATCTGCCACGAGAAGGGCCAACATCTGGCTCTGCAGGCAGCGCGTCACGCCGGCGTGCGGCTGCTGATCGGCGGTTCGCTGTT
>CAXUIA010000137.1:5547-6485 GCA_964250835.1 uncultured Acetobacteraceae bacterium
GCACCGGGCTTACTACGAGCACCAGGTTGCCCCGTTGCTCGACGAGTGGCGGCGGTTCCTTGGTCCGTTGCCGTTCGCGCGCAAGCGGCGATTGCTGTCGGCGGCGCGGTGCCTGCTGGTGCCGAGCCTGGCCGCCGAGACGAGTTCGCTGGTTGCGATGGAGGCCGCCGCGTGCGGGACGCCGGTGATTGCGTTCCGTGCGGGCGCGCTCGCAGACATCGTCGTGGACGGTGAAACCGGATTTCTGGTGGACGACGCTCACGAGATGGCGGCGCGGATCGATGATGTCGCCTGCATCGATCCGGAACGCTGCCGGGCGCTGGCCCGTGCGCATTTCCCGATCGAGCGGATGACGGACGATTACTTGGAGCGTTACCGCGTGCTTGCCTCGGCATGAGGGCGAGCCTGATCACGTCGGGCGAGGAGTTCGCGCGCGTCGGGGGGTGGAGCGAACTCGCAGGCCGTGTGGGCAAGCCGTTCCAGTCGCCCGAGTGGCTTACGGCGTGGTGGGAGGCGTTCCGAACCGGATGTCTGCGTTGCGCGGTGGTCCACTCCGAGCAGCGGCTGCTCGGCCTGCTGGCGTGTTACGTGCTCGACGAGCCGTCCGGTCGCAAGCTGCTTCCGGTCGGAGCCGGGGTCAGCGACCATCTCGATGCGCTGGTCGATCCGGAGGCGCCGAGCGAGACCGCGTCAACGCTGCTGGCGGCGGTTCTGCAGGATGCGCCGGTCACGTGCTGCGACCTGATCGATCTGCCGCCCGGTGCGGTGCTTCGCCGCGCTGCGGTGCCGGCGGGGTGGAACGATACGGTAGCTGACACGGTGACGTGTCCGGTGCTGGTGTTCCCGGAGCATGCGCGGGATCTGCGGCAGGCGATACCCGCCCGCATGCATCGCAAGCTGCGGATGAGCCGGCACCGTGCGGAGCGTCGCGGCGGCTG
>CAXUIA010000137.1:6495-6851 GCA_964250835.1 uncultured Acetobacteraceae bacterium
GTGGGCGCACTTGATTGCTGAACAGCAGGAACTGGGGGCGGCGGTCGAGCGGCTGGCTGGACTGCACGCCGCACGCTGGGAGGAACGGGGTGAGCCCGGCGTGTTCGGCGACGCTCGCGTGCTCGAGTGCGTCACTCGTGCAGCACCGGGGCTTGCGGCGCGCGGCCTGCTGGAGGTCCATCTTCTTCGGTTTGGAGACGACGTGGTGGCGGCGTGCCTCGCGTTGCCGGCCGGGCGGGATCTGATGCTGTATCTCAGCGGGTTCGACGCAGCCTATGCTTTTGAGAGTCCGGGCACGATCCTGCTGGGTGAGATTGCCGAGGCAGCCCTTGCGGAGCGCCGCACGCTGCATTTCC
>CAXUIA010000138.1:0-6694 GCA_964250835.1 uncultured Acetobacteraceae bacterium
CGCCGCGATAGGACGCGATCACCGAGATGCCCATCTTCGACATCACCTTCAGCAATCCCTTGTCGACCGCCTTCCGGTAGCGCCCGACGGCCGCGTGCAGCGTCATGTCGCCGAACAGCCCGCGGCGATGACGATCGGCAATGCTCTCCTGCGCCAGGTAGGCGTTGATCGTCGTCGCACCCACGCCGATCAGCACCGCGTGCGCGTGCGTGTCGAGGCATTCGGCACTGCGCACGTTGAGGGAAACGAACGTGCGCAGCGACTGCCGCACCAGATGCGTGTGAACGGCCGCGGTCGCCAGGATCATCGGGATCAGCGCCCGGTCCAACGATTGGAACTCGTCGGTCAGCAACACGTGCGTGCCGCCCGCACGCACATGGTCCTCCGCCTCCCGCCTGATCCGCTCGATGCCGACGCGAAGCCCGGTCGCCCCCTCGCTCGCCTCGAACGTGCAATCGATCAGCACCGCCCGCTCGCCCAGGAAGTCGGCCAGTGCGGCAAATTCCGCATTCGACAGCACCGGGCTGTCGAGTGCGAGCATGTCGCACTGCTCGGGCCGCTCCTCGAGCACGTTGCCAAGGTTGCCGAGCCGCGTCTTGATGCTCATCACCTGCGTCTCGCGCAGGCTGTCGATCGGCGGATTGGTAACCTGGCTGAACGCCTGACGGAAGTAGTGGTGCAGCCCGCGATAGCGCTCCGACAGCACGGCGACAGGCGTGTCGTCGCCCATGCTGCCGACGGCCTCGGTCCCGTCAGCCACCATCGGGTGCAGGATCATCTCGAGCTCTTCGAGGGTTGCGCCCACCGCAAGCTGCCGGCGCCGCAGCGCCTCGCCCGAATACGTCACGCGCTCCACCGTTTCGCCGCGCACCAGATGATCGATCTGGCGCGTGCGCGACGTCCACGCCGCAAAGTCGTGCCTCGAGGCGAGCAAATCCTTCAGCGTCGCCGCATCGTAAAATCTGCCGTCATCCAGATCGACCGCGATCGTCTCGCCCGGCCCCAAACGGCCGCGCGCCACCACGTCGGTGTCCGCCACCTTCACCATCCCGGTTTCGGAACCGACGATCAGCAATCCGTCGCCCGTGATGGTGTAGCGGAGCGGGCGCAGCCCATTGCGGTCGAGCCCAGCCATCGCCCAGCGCCCGTCGGTCGCGGTCAGCGCCGCCGGACCGTCCCACGGCTCCATCACGCCGTTGCAGTACAGCACCATCGCCGCGTGCGCCTCGGACACCGTGCGCGTCTGCACCGAGCTCGGCGGCACCATCAGCATCTTTGCCATCGGCGCGTCGCGTCCGCCGCGCACCAGCAGCTCGAACACGTTGTCGAACGACGCCGTATCGGACCCGCCCGCCTGCACGACCGGCTTGATGTCGGCCAGATACGGATCGAGCGAGGGTGCCGCGAGCCGCGTCTCGTGGCTCTTCATCCAGTTCACGTTGCCGGAGATCGTGTTGATCTCGCCGTTGTGCGCCACCATCCGGAACGGTTGCGCCAGCTTCCAGGTCGGAAACGTATTGGTGGAATAACGCTGATGATAGATTGCGAACCGGCTGACGAAGCGCGGGTCGGCGATGTCGGGATAGAACTCGACCAGATGCTCGGCCAGGAACATCCCCTTGTAGATGATCGACCGGCACGACAGCGAGCAGATGTAGAACTCGCCGATCTGGGCCGCGATCACCGCGTTCTCGATCCGGCGCCGGATTACATACAGATCGCGCTCAAAGACGTCGTCAGGGCTCGCGAGCGCGTTGCGTATGACGATCTGCTCGATCTCCGGCCGCGTCGCATTGGCCTTCTCGCCGATCACGCCCGTATTGATCGGCACCTGCCGCCAGCCGAAGATTGTGTAGCCGAACTCCAAGATTTCGGTCTCGACGATCTGCCGGCAACGTTCCTGCGCCGCGTAGTCGGTCTTGGGCAGGAACACCTGACCGACCGCGATCCGGCCCGACCCGATCGTGTCGCCGAAGCGCGCGATCTCGTCGGCAAAGAACTCGCGCGGGATCTCGACGTGGATGCCGGCGCCATCACCGGTCTTGCCGTCCGCGTCCACCGCCCCGCGATGCCAGATCGACTTGAGCGCCTCGATCCCCGCCTCGACCACGTCGCGACGCGGCTTGCCGTCGAGGGAGGCCACCAGCCCGACGCCGCACGCATCGTGCTCCTGCGAAGCGTCGTACGTGTCCGCCAGGCGGCGAACGTTCTCGTTCCACTCGCGCACAAAGCCGCTCACAACGAAACTCCCATCCCAAGAGAACGGTTCATTCCGCGGCCTCCGCAAACGCCAATTCCGGCCGTTCCGCCAGATACCGATCGATTGAGCGCGCAGCGTCGCGTCCGTCCCGGATCGCCCACACCACCAGCGAAGCGCCGCGCACGATGTCGCCCGCCGCGAACACCCCGGGCAGGCTCGTCATGAAGCTGCGATGATCAACCTTCAGCGTCCCCCAGCGGCTCACCGCGAGCGCCGGATCACCCCACATCGTCGGCAGCTCTTCCGGATCGAACCCGAGCGCCTTGATCACCAGGTCGGCCTCCAGCGTGAACTCGCTGCCGTCGACACGGTCGACCGATTGACGGCCCGACGCGTCCGGCAACCCGAGCCGCATCCGGCAGGCGCGCACCCCGGCCACGCTCTCATCGCCGATGAACGCTTCCGGCGCCGCGAGCCACACGAACTCCACGCCCTCTTCCTCGGCGTTCTTCACCTCCCGCGCCGAGCCCGGCATGTTCAGCTTGTCGCGCCGATAAAGACACTTCACCGACGCCGCACCCTGGCGCACGGCGGTGCGCACGCAGTCCATCGCCGTATCTCCGCCGCCAATCACCACCACGCGCTTGCCGGCCGCATTCAGCGCGCCGCTCTCGAACGCCTCGACCCGGTCGCCAAGACCGATCCGGTTCGATGCCGTCAGATACGACAGCGCCGGCACGATCCCACGTAGCCCCGCACCAGGCCCGCCGAGGTCGCGCGCCTTGTAGACTCCCGTCGCGATCAGCAACGCGTCATGACGCGAGCGCAGCGCGCTGAACGCCACCGTGTCGGCCCCGCTCGTCGCGCCGACGCCGAGCCCGACATGGAAATGGATCCCGGACTCCGCCAGCAGCGCGTGCCGCCGGAGCACGATGTCCTTCTCCAGCTTGAATCCCGGTATGCCGTAGATCAGCAGCCCGCCAACACGGTCATGGCGATCATAGACATGCACCTGATGTCCACGTTTGCGGAGCTGCTCGGCCGTCGCGAGCCCGCCCGGTCCGGCGCCGATGATCCCCACCGACGTCTCACGCTCGACCGTCGGCCGCACCGGCTTGACCCACCCCTGCGTCCAGGCGTGGTCGGTGATGAACCGCTCAACCGCGCCGATCGTGACGCTGTCAAAGCCCTTCTCAATGACGCAATTGCCCTCGCACAACCTGTCCTGAGGGCAGATACGGCCGCAGATCTCAGGAAAGTTGTTGGTCGCCGAAGACACCTCGTAGGCTTCTTCAAGGCGCCCTTCGGCGGTCAGCTTCAGCCAGTCCGGAATGTTGTTCGACAGCGGACAGTGCACCGAACAGAACGGCACGCCGCATTGGCTGCAACGGGCCGATTGCGCCGCGGCCTGGGAGACCGCGAAGTCGTCGTAGATTTCGTTGAAATCGACGCGTCGCTGCAACGCGTCGCGCTTTTCAGGCTGTTGCTGCGGCAGATTGACGAACTGGAGCATGCGGTCTGCCATGAGCGTCGATCCTGGCGCTTAGATCGTCATCATGGTCCAGCATACGGGCGCAGAAAAGGCAGCATCACTGACCAAATCAGGTGCGGGCCGCAATCACCCGCTGTCCAGACCAGGATATTTGGCCTGAGCTCAGTCCGATCCGGCCATTCTCAGGCAGGCATCTCGCGACGTTTCCCGCCAGCCCGATACCGGCGTAGATAATCCGGCACCACCAAGTCGATCGACGCCGGCACGATGCCTAACGCTTCAAACCCGGCAGCGCCCGGCGCGACCACGTTGTCGCGCGCCAGCAACTTGATCTGGTCGGTCGTCAGCATCTTCCCCGGCAGCCGCTCCAGCAGGGACGCCTGCAGCCGCGCGACGGAGGCCGGCACGTCGACCATCAACCGCTTGCGCCCGGTTTCACGCAGGATCCAGCGCAGGATATCTCGAAAGCTCAACACTTCCGGCCCGCCAAGCTCGAAGGTGCCAACGACGCCGTCCATCACCGTCTGGCACACCGCATCGGCCACGTCGCCTGCCCATACCGGCTGGAACTTCGTGTCGCCGAAGAACACCGGCATCACCGGCGACAGCCGTGCGATCCCCGCGAACTGGTTAAAGAAGTGATCCTCCGCCCCGAACACCACCGACGGCCGCAGGATGGTGGCCGACGAAAACGCGCTCATCACCGCCCGCTCCCCCTCGGCCTTGCTACGCGCATAGAGGCTGTCGCTGCCCGGATCGGCGCCGATGGCCGAGACGTGCGCCAGACGCGCCACCCCGGCGCGCGCCGCCTCCGCCGCGATCAGTCCGGCTCCCTCGGCGTGCACACGTTGAAAGTCGCCCGGCCGGTTCTCGGCCAGGATCCCGATGAGATTGACCACCATCGACGCGCCCTCGACCGCACGCGTGATCGAGGCCTTTTGGCCAAAGGAGGTGTAGAGGAGCACCACCTCGCCCGTCGGCCCCATCGTGCGCAGGAAGTTGGCTCCGGCCGGATCGCGCGTCGCCACACGCACGGTGTGGCCCGCGCGGCGAAGCCGCTTGACCACGTAGCGGCCAAGGAAACCCGCGCCGCCGAAGACGGTCGCGACTTGCGGAAATATCATGTCACATCCCCAGGGACTCAACCCCGGACCCAGGCGGGGCCACCGACCCCAGACCCCGATCGATGCGGGTCGGGGAACGCTGCCCCCAAGTGAGGTTTGGGGCGGAGCCCCAATTTCTGCCTGACCCACTCCATTGACGCAACCGGGTCCGCTCGCTACACGCCCCGCTTCCGGCCGGCCTGCCCAGGTGGCGGAATGGTAGACGCGCAGGTTTCAGGTACCTGTGGCCGCAAGGTCGTGGAAGTTCGAGTCTTCTCCTGGGCACCATCGGCCAAATACCAATGAGCACCACTCAATTCACCGAAACCGGCGTGATCCACCTCCATCGGGGCGACCTTCCCGACGACGTCGATCTCGGCCAGACGGTCGCCGTCGACACCGAAGCGATGGGCCTGCTGCCGCATCGCGACCGGCTATGCCTCGTCCAGCTCTCGGCCGGCGACGGCAACGCTCATCTGGTCCAAGTGGCACCCGTCCGTCTCGGCGGCCGCGGCGCCGATTGCCCCAACCTCAAGCGGCTGCTCGCCGATCCCGGCACGCTCAAGCTCATGCACTTTGCCCGCTTCGATGTGGCGCTTCTCCAGCATACGCTCGCGATCGAAGTCGCCCCCGTGCGATGCACCAAGATCGCCGCCAAGCTCGTCCGCACCTTCACCGATCGTCACGGCTTGCGGGAGCTGTGCCGCGAACTGCTCGGCGTGGAGATCAGCAAGCAGCAGCAGACGTCTGACTGGGGTGCTGCCGACCTCTCGCCCGAACAGCTCGCCTACGCCGCCTCCGACGTGCTGCATCTGCACGCGCTCTGGCGGCGGCTCGAGGCGCTGCTGATCCGCGAGGAACGGCTCGAGCTCGCACTCGACTGCTACCGCTTCCTGCCCGCACGCGCGCGGCTCGACGTTCTCGGCTACGAGAACCCCGATATCTTTGCCCACTAGCGAGAACGCCGCACGCTGCTTAGAGATAGAGGCTTGGCATGAAAGGCGCGGGGTGACGGTTCCCTTGTCCAAGCCCCTCGCGGGGTGGCTGCCGGCCGGATCGACGGACGCCCCCGAGCAGGACGGCGCGTCGGACGTCCTGCGCTGCGAGGCCAACGGTCTGCTTCGGCTCGCGGCCGACATAGAGGGTCCGCTCCGTGTTCCGTTCGCGCGCGCGGTCCACACCATAGCCGACAGCCACGGCCACGTCGTCGTCTCCGGCATCGGCAAATCCGGCCACGTCGCTCGCAAGGTCGCCGCCACGTTCGCGTCCACCGGCACCCCCGCCCTCTTCGTCCACCCCGCCGAGGCCTCCCACGGTGATCTCGGCATGGTGGGCGAGAGCGACGTCGTGCTCGCCCTTTCCAACTCCGGCGAGACCGCCGAACTGGCCGATCTGGTCGCGCACAGCCGCCGCTTCGGCCTGCCACTGATCGCGATCACGGCGCGCGCGGGCTCGACCCTCGCCCGGTCCGCCGACATCCTCCTGCTTCTGCCCGACACCCCTGAAGCCTGCCCAATGGGTCTCGCCCCCACCACCAGCACCACGATGCAGATGGCGCTCGGCGACGCGCTCGCCGTGACCCTGCTGCGCCGGCGCGGCTTTACGGCGCGCGACTTCGGCGTCTTCCACCCCGGCGGTCGGCTCGGCAACCGGCTCCGGCGTGTCGCGGACCTCATGCACACCGGTGAAGCGGTCCCGCTCGCCGCCCCCGAACTGCCGATGCTTGACGCCGTCCCGCTGATGACTCGCAAGGCCTTCGGTTGTCTCGGTATCGTCGCACCCGACGGAACGCTCGCCGGCATCGTCACCGACGGCGACCTGCGCCGCGCGCTCGACCGCGACCTCCGCACGCTGCAGGCTGGCGCCATCATGACGCGAGCGCCGCGCACCATCGGCGCG
>CAXUIA010000139.1:0-5292 GCA_964250835.1 uncultured Acetobacteraceae bacterium
GATCGGCGCCGATCAGCGCGCCGTCGCCGATGGTGATGCCGGGCAGAATGATGGCGCCGGCGCCGATCCCCACGTCGCGGCCGATATGAATGGGGCGGCCGAACTCGAGGCCGGCGGCTCGGGTGCCGGCGTCGCGCGGGTGATCGGCGGTGAGGCTCTGCACGCCCGGGCCGATCTGGGTCCCCTCGCCGATCGTGACGGCGACGACGTCGAGGATGACGCAGTTGAAGTTGAGGAAGACGTTGGCGCCGAGAGTGATGTTGAAGCCGTAGTCGCAGTGGAAGGGCGGGCGGATGACGGCGCCCTCGCCGACCTGGGCGAAACGCTCGCGCAACAGGTCGCGCCGTGAGGATGGCGAACTGCCGAGCGAGGCGTTGAAGCGGGCAAGCCACTGGTGAGCGGCGCGCATGTCGGCCTGGATCTCGGGGTCGCTCGCGTCGTAGAGCGCACCCGCGAGCATCTTTTGTTTCTCGGTGGCGTGCACCAAGGTTTCAGGCAACGGATTGCACGGGCAAGTCTATGCTTGGGTTCAACGGGCCAGATCCCTTGCGTTCTATTTGCATCCTGATCGCGTCCAGCCGGGCGCCTGCAAGGACGACTTCAGCGCATGGATCGTTGACTGCGGCGTGCAACGGCGACCAGTCCGGCGGGCAGTTCGCGAACTGGTCGCGGTTGCCGGTGTCGAGGTGGCTTTCCGCGGCCAGCACCACTGCGTGGTGTTCGAGTTGGACGTGGTGGAACACGATGTCGCGGCGCTCGAGCAGGATTGTTGTCCCGTTCACCAGGAGCCCGGCCGGGACCAGCACGCCGTCGAGGCAGAGTGCGTGGTCGGTCGAAATGAGGAGGTGTCGGGCCGGCGTTGCTCGGCCGCGTGCCGCCGCGCGCACGCGCACTGTCTCGGCGTCGAGTTGACGGCGATGTCCGACCCACACCACTGGCGCAAAGTGGAGGGTCTCGGCTGCGCCATTCGGGCCCCTCGAAGATCCCGCACCGTCAGGATATTGTCCGCGTAGGTTTCCTGCAGCGTTCCGGCATTGTCGACCCAGCCCTGAACCGTATCGCCGGCGCCAAAGCCGCTGATTGTTGGGCTGTCCGAAAAGAACAGCCGAACATTGAACGTCCCGCCTGCTGGCGCGAATGTCACGTCGATGTCCGGGTTGTTGGGATCGGTGACGGACTGGATATTGACGGTGCCCGCGTCCGCGATCTGGATATTGCTCGTGCCGGTGATTCCGAACGAGTTGAACAGCAGCGTGCCGCCGTTGACAACGATCTGGCCGTTCAGTGCGACGGAGGGATGCTCCGTTGCCTGCTCCTCCAACTCTTGGCTCGTGAAGGCCAGCGTCGCACCGGCTCCGGAGGTGACGCCGCCGTTGATTGGTTCGCTGCCGGGCGACGGAACCACGCCCGCGCTCCAGTTGGCGGGGTCGAACCAATCACCCCCGGCGGGCACTGTGTAGGTGTTGGTGGCCACGACTCACCTTTCGCCGGATCGCAAGCTTCATACGGTCAAGATGCTAACGTCAGAAGTGCCGACAGGCCAGTCACAGTCGCTGACGCCGGTCCGGCGCGGGCGTGCGGCCGGTTGATGAAGACCGTGGTCAAGCCGAGGTCACGGGCGACGGCGAGGTCGTAGTCGGCGTAGGCCGAAACGTGCCACCATCCGGGACCGGGAGCGATGCCTTGGAGGCGGCTCATGTGGCGCCAGAACTCGGGGTCTGGTTTGTAGAGGCGGATGTCCTCGGCGCACAGCCATGTGCTGAGGCGGAACCCGAGACGGTCCTGGATAGCTTTGCCATGGCGGCGATCGCTGTTGGTCATGGCGGCGCACGGTGCGACGTGCATCAGCGCTTGGAGAACGGACGCGTCGGAGTAGAGCGGCCAATGTCCGAGATTGGCCGAGATGTCGGCGGCGTCGTCGTCGGCGATCTCGAGCACGTCGACGAGGCTGCGCTGCGTGACGGTGGCGTAGTTGGTGAACTCGCCCTGTTCGAGCTGTGCCTGTGCGTCGATGACGCGGTCGAAATCACCCGGACCCAGCGGTCGCCCCGCGGCACGGCACGCGGTTTCGAGGCCGGTGCGCCAGTCGAGCACCGTGCCGAAGATGTCGAAGGTGAAAAGCGTAGGGCGGGCCAGAGACATATCGGTCTAAACGGGGTCTGGGGCCAAGGCCCCAGCGGGTCTAAGGTCGGAGCCCTTAACCTTTGCCGATGATGATACGACCGGCGCAGCGCTCATCAAAACTTGGCGGCGACGTCGAAGGTGATGTCGGCCGGGATGCCGGGAACGGCGGTCTTGAAGGAGTTGCCGCCGTAGACGCCGTAGCCGAACGTTCCGATCTGCAGGTACTCGTATTGATAGTATTTGAGGTTGAAGAGGTTCTGCACGTTCAGCGCGAACGTGAGGTCTTTCACGTATTGGCGGTGCACGGGAAGGTCGTAGGTGGCCAGCAGGTTGAAGATCGTGAAAGCCGGCTCCTTGTAGTGGGTGTCGGTGTAGGTGTTGCCTGCCGTCACCAAGTTCTGATTGGAAGGGAAGCCGGGGATGTCCTGGGTTATATACTGTTCGCCGACGTAGTGGCCGTAGGACCGAACGTCGAGGCGGTCGCGCGGCAGCAGAACGCCGGTATGCTGGTATTCGAAACCAAAGTTTGCGATCCATTCTGGCACCGTGGACAGCGGCGTGTCGCCGTATGCGAAACCGAACTGT
Source organism: uncultured Acetobacteraceae bacterium (assembly GCA_964250835.1). Classification (GTDB taxonomy): domain Bacteria; phylum Pseudomonadota; class Alphaproteobacteria; order Acetobacterales; family Acetobacteraceae; genus CAXTPV01. The sequence continues at coordinate 2,710 of CAXUIA010000139.1, forward strand.
CCGTCCTGGGGCGTCACCTGCGCCAGGTAGCACTCGCAGCCAGGTGAGTAAGGCTGTGTCGTCATGAGATACTTCGCCAGGGTGTATGACCCGGTCCCGAAAATCGACCAGTCGGGAGTGATACGCCAACTTGCGTTCAACTCGACGCCTTTGAACTCTTCGGACCCCGGATTGCCGTGGATCGACTGGCCGGTTGAGAAATCTTCGAAGAAGCCAATCAAGTGGTCGGCTTTCTCGTAGTAATAATCGAGATTGACAAGCAGACGCGGGGAGTCGTAGCGGATGCCGCCCTCGTAATCGTGCAGCGTCTCCGGCGCAGGCGCGGACGAGCCGATCACCTGGTTGTTGGCGTTGACCAGCGGCGAGTAGGTTGTCAACGGTGCGAACAAGTCGTAGCGGCCATAGTCGCCATAGATGTTGATGCGGCTAGTGATGTCGTAGCTTGCTCCGAAGTAGGGCAGGAAAGCTTTGTTGAAGATGTTGTCGCTGTACGATCCCCCGGTGGCGGTTGAGTAGGCGGCATCGAAGCTCGAGATTGCGCTCTGGATCGTCGCTCCCGGCAGCAGATGCAGATGGTTATCGAGGATGTCGATCTTGTCCTGTGCGTAGATGTCGAGGATCGTGCGATGCAGTCCGCCGGGGTAAGTGCCCTGAAGGCCGCCGAGGCCGCCCACGTCGTTGTAGCCGAAGACTTCGGGGATGTTGGCGTTCTGGCCGCCGTAGATGTACTCGTTCTGACTTTCGTCGGCGCGCGCTGCGAGGCCGCCCACGGTGATGGTATTGTGCGGCAGGAAGATGCTGATTTTTGGCCGCAGCCCGAAGGTTTGAATACGGTTGACGATCGCCGAGGTCGTCTGTCCGGCGATCGCGTAAGGTCCGGGCGGCACGATGTTCTGGGCGATGGGCAGCGTGTCGTAGCCGCCGGGACGCGACTGCAGTCCGAAAGCAGCCGCTGGATTGTAAGACAGGTAACCGGCCGCTACTGCCGGCGTTAGCGAGCCGCTTGAGGTGATGTCGGCCTGGCTGAACGGCGCGCCGAAGAACGGATAGGGGAAGGTCGGCGAGATTTCGTTGGCGTTCACGAATTCGACGTCGCTGTCGTCTTCGCGCTCATAGAAGATCTTGGCGCTGACGATCAGATGCTGATTGACGTAGGTCTCGTTGCCAAGATCGGCAAACAGGAAGCGGTTGCTGAGCTGGTTGTAGAACTCGTTCGGTGCGAAGTTCCAGTAGGAACCGTATTGGTTGAGCAGGTCGGCGGGCACCGGGTTGCGGGCGGTCGAGTAGGCGAAGCCGGTGTTGTAGGTGACGGTGGCGGTGACGTGCGACAGACCGTCGTCGTACGGCTTGTCGGCGCTGAACAGCATGTCGCGGTAGCGCGCCGGCGTGTAGTCCTGGTAGCCGCCGTTGTAGGACTGATCATAGTGCAGCAGCATGCGCAACCCGTCGACGCCGCCGAGGGCGCCCGAATTTGCTTCGAAGCCGCCATGGGAGAGATTGAACGAGCCGACGCCACCCTCGACGACGAGGCTCCGGTCGGCGGTGGGCTTCTTGGTCTGGTAGGCGATGGTCCCGCCCAGAGCGTTGAAGCCCTGATTGTCGGGGGCGGCGATGCCCGGATAGATGTTGACGGACCCGAGCTCGTCATTGGTGATGAAGCTTGAGGCCTGGCCCGCCTGGCTTCCGGTGGTGCCGCCATTGATCAGCGACTGGATCGGGATGTCGTCGAGGCTCGAGGCGAGCTGGCTGTCCTCCACCCCGCGGATGGTCAGTTCGGGGGAGTTCTGGCCGATCCCCTGCTGGTAGGAGTTTACGGAGGGCGCTTGCGTCAGGAGGCTTTGGATTGAGCCGGTGATGCCATTTTGCTGGATTTGCTTGGCGCCTAGCTCGGTGACGGCGGTCGGGATGTCCCGCTCGCGCTGGAGCAGCTTCTGGTAGGTTACTCTGACCTTTTCGATCTGGGTGGCGGAGGCTGCGGGCTCAGCGGGACTGCTCGGCGCCTGCGCGATCGCGGAGCAGGTTCCCAGCGAGAGAGCCACCAGGACAGCACGGTGTAGCCGAAACGGACGATCCATATTGGGAGACTGCAGGAGTCATATCGTTGCAGCAAGCGAGTTGGCGTCCGCTCGTGAACTCCTTGGTCAGCGCAGGCGGCGAAGGGGCGCTATGATCCCCATGCTTACTGGCGGTCCGAGGGGTCGGCTTTGAATGCCGCCAGCTCGTGCCCGTTTGGGTCGGTGAAGTGGAAGCGGCGACCGCCTGGAAAGGCAAAGATTGCCTGAGTGATCGTGCCTCCGGCTTGCTCGACAGCAGTCTGGGCGGCCTCGAGGTCATCGACGGCGATGACGGCGAGCGGCGCACGCGTCGCCTCTTTCGTGTCGCCCTGCAGTCCAAGATCCACGTCGCCGGTCACCGTGCACGAGTATGTCGGACCGAAGTCGGTCAGATCCCATCCGAATGCAGACCGGTAGAAAGACCTGGCCGCGTCGAGATCTTGAGTGGGCAGCTCGACAAAGCTGATCCGGGCCATGGCTGCACTCCTGATTGATGTCTGATTATCGAGCCGTTTCGTCTAACAAGCGG
>CAXUIA010000139.1:5302-6129 GCA_964250835.1 uncultured Acetobacteraceae bacterium
CGCCCCTGGGGCGGGGGTCCGGGCCCCACGACGAGGGCCGCGGGGTTAAAGGGCGGAGCCCTTGGTCTTTCCTGAGCTTCGAGTGATAGCGCCCGTAGGTCACATAGATAACCAAACCGATGGCAAGCCAGACAGCGAGGCGGAGCCAGCTTGAGCCGGGGAGGCTCGCCATCAGGACCAGGCAGCAGAGTATGCCGGCGACTGGAACCCAGGGAACTGCGGGGACGCGGAACGGGCGTTGAAGACCGCGGTCGGTGCGGCGGAGCCGGATCACGGCGGCGCAAACGACGACAAAGGCGAGCAGGGTACCGATGCTGACCATCTGGCTGAGGATGGTGATCGGCAGCAGGGTGGCGGCGGCGGAGACGACCATGCCGATCAGCAACTGGCTGCGGTAGGGCGTTTTGAGGGTCGGATGGGTGTGGGCGAAGAAGCCAGGGAGCAGGCCGTCGCCTGCCATGGTGAAGAAGATGCGTGACTGGCCGTAAAGGCTGACGAGCATGACGGTGGTCAGGCCGAGCAGGGCGCCGAGCTTGATGAGGACGGAGAACCAGGGCACGCCGAACTGGTCGGTCCCGACGGCGATCGGGTCGGGGACGTCGAGCTTGGCGTAGGGAACGATGCCGGTGAGCACGCCAGCGACCGCGACATAGAGCGCCGTACAGATAACGAGCGAGGTCAGGATACCGATGGGCATGTCGCGCTGAGGGCGGCGGGCTTCCCCGGCGGCGGTCGAGACGGAGTCAAAACCAATATAGGCGTAGAAAACGACGCCGGCGCCGCGAAGCAGGCCGGACCAGCCGAAATGGCCGAACTGGCCGCTGTTG
>CAXUIA010000139.1:6139-6617 GCA_964250835.1 uncultured Acetobacteraceae bacterium
ACCGAGAGCTTGAGGGCGACCATGACCGTGTTGAGGCGGGCGGACTCGGTTGTCCCGGCGATCAGGAGGGCTGTGAGGGCGATGACGATCGCGAGTGCGGGGAGATTGATGGGTGGGGTGGCCAGGCGATGGGGAATGTCGACGCCGAGGCCGTGCAGGAGGCTGACGGCGTAGCCTGACCAGCCGACGGCGACCGTCGCGGCACCCGCCGCGTATTCAAGGATGAGATCCCAGCCGATGATCCAGGCCGCGAGCTCGCCCAGGGTGGCGTAGGCGTAGGTGTAGGCGCTGCCGCTGGCGGGCAGCATGGCGGCGAGCTCCGCGTAGCAGCGGCCCACAAAAGCGCAGGCGACGCCGCCGCCGATAAAGGAGAGCGTGATGCCGGGGCCGGCGTAGCGGGCGGCGGCATTCCCGGTCAGCACGAAAATGCCGGCGCCCACGATGCAGCCGATCCCCATCGCGGTGATCGCGATGGGGC
>CAXUIA010000140.1:0-6589 GCA_964250835.1 uncultured Acetobacteraceae bacterium
TGCAAGGCGGTGCGGGCGTGCAGGTCAGTTCGAGCACATCTGCGTAAGATGGCTCGCGGGAGGTGAGAGTGGCGAACACGTATACAATCGGCAGAAACTGCCAAGTCATACTACTTTGGAATGGAACGCGCGTTGATTTACGCGATGTAACCGGATTTAGTGCCAGTCAGGAGGTCAAGCATCAGCGAGCTGACCCGCTGAACAGTACACCCGTCGAGTTTACCACCCCGTCGGGCTGGCGAGGCCAGTTTCAAGTGGATAGAGGTAGCTCAGCAGTAGATGATTTGGTAGCAACGATCGAGTCGTCGTTCTGGTCGTTTGGCACAATCGGATCGGGAACGATCTACCAATACGTCACTGAACCAAGTGGAAGTCTGAGTACGTATGAGTTCGTTGGCGTCTCTTTAATACTAACCAGTGCAGGAAGCTACCAAGCAGACAATATCGTCAAGCAGACGATAAGCTTCTTCGCGAGTCAGAGAGTGAGAATGTAAGTGACGACATCTTCGCTCACAGAATGGATATCAGAACCACTCGAAACGACGATCAACGGCTTAGAACGCCAGGGTGTTCGAGTGAGGGGTGATGGTCACGTCATAGAAGCTGTGGAACTTGATATGGCTGATCAGTGGGATTTCCTCGAGATGGCGGGAGGTCAAATTGACAACAACGCGTGGATAAACACAGGTCTCCTTGCCGCGTCAGTCATCAGCATCGACGGGATCCCTCAGCCTCTCAATGTCAAGTCGAGGGAGCATATCCGGCAGATCCTGCGAAGGATCGGGCCGCGAGGACTGGACGCTCTTCACGTCGCGTTTAACCTGCCAGCATCCGATGTTGAAGCTTCCGCAAATGGCGGCTCCGAGCCCGATGCCGAAAAGGCTGCGGTGGGAAACTGCTAAGGCACGCCGGTTTCCGAGAGGTCGTACTCCTCGCAAAACACGGCGTGCCTTGGAACATGGCTATGGGTTGGTCGCGCGTGCGCAGACTGGCGGCTCTGGAGATCATCGAGGGGTTTCGACGGAGTGACCTTGCTGAATGCGTCGAACTTCTGTCCGCGTGCTTGGGGGGCTAGTGTAAGTGGTAGCACCGGAGAAGCTCAGACAGCGGTTTGCCTCTCTATCTGTCTTTCTGAGGCAGTCGTCCCAGAGTTGGGCTCGTCTCTCTCGGCCTGGAATGACAGGCAAATGGATGCTGCACGGTCTGACATCAGGTCCAATCCGCCGAACCTCGAGACCTGCTTATGCGGGCACGTCCTCTTTCGCACGGAGGCTAGCGGACGGAGCTCAGATGCCGCGCGATGCTATCATCCTTGCTGGAGAGCAATCGCGTCGAAAACTACCCCTCGCGGCACATGAGGTCATGTCGGCCGGTGCGCAAAGGTCTGCTGCGCTGCCGTCAGTAACAACACCAAGTTACCCTGAGAAGAGGACAGAAGCCGGCACGAGCTTGACTGGCCGGGCCCCTGCTAACCTGCCAAGTACCACAGCGCGATTGACGAGTATAAGGCAATCTCATGCTGAGCAACTATTCGCGGGAACACACAGCAGCTCGCGTCCTGCGACCGCGAGTCTCTTAGCTACATCTCCGAGCAAACTGCCTTTTCGTGCCACATCTCCAGTAATGGGCAATAAGATAGCAAATGACCTGCACAACCAGATCGTAGGCCGGACTGGTCGAACTGAAAGTCGGGTAAGAGCTGAACGGCAAGACAGTATTGGTGGCTACACCGTCAAATCTAGCAACGACTTAAGTCCAAGAACAAGTCCGACTGCTACTTCAGTCGCATCCATGAATGTCGGGCCTCTGACTAACCTGCGTACAAAGGGCCAAACCTCACCCTCTATCATCGCTCCAAACGATGACAGTACGCCTGCATCTCTCGTGCTATCGGGGGACATAATTGTGGACGGGCGGCAACTAGCGCAAATCATCGCCTCACGGCACTCTCGAGAACTCAATGTGGCGCCATCGACTGGGAAAACTGTCAATCTTCGGGCGACGCCGGTTTTTCCTGGTTCAAGTATGCCAGCTCCTTAGGAGGCAGTAAGATGTCATGAGTGGCGCTTTACCGGTCACCCTAGGCGGTCTCATGCTGACCGGGGCCGCAGTTCCAAGCTTCTATGATCACGTAGGACGGATGCGTACTGCTGTGCACAACGTCATAGGAGGGGGACGAGTTGTGCAAACGCTCGGTGTCGATCCCCAAAAGCGGCAACTCTCGGGTTGTTTCATAGGACCCGATGCGTCCGACAACGGACTACTTCTGGAGGCGATGCGGGACGCGGGAGTTCCACTTGTCCTAACGATAGGCGCTTGGACAGAGCTTGTACTCTTAACAATCGTCTCAGTTAGATATTCAGATCAGGGAAGTGTCGCTCCCTATTACGTCGAAGCAGAGCCGGTCAATGTCAATCCGACCGATTCAGTGGCAACTACGACGTCTATCATTGCAAACGTGGCTGCGGACATCGCGCGTTCAGCAGGGAGTCTTGTCGTCGGCCAGACTGCAGATGGGTCAGTTACGCCCGTTCAGCACAGCCTTATGACGGCTGCAAAGAGCGTCTCGCAAGGCGGTGGTTCGAGTCTGCCCGCTCTTGCAGGAGCCTCCTCCAACTTGCAAGCAATCGTGACAAACTGCGGCGCAGCCACGACCGCAATCAACGCCAGAGCTCCCTCTGGAAGTCTGATTTTGAGTAGCTCTGAGCTGGGGACTGCGGGACAAGTCCTCCTTCTCTTAGCCTCGGCCGTCCAAGCAAGCGGCTACCTAAACAGAGCCAACTCCGCACTGACGGAGCTGAGCGGAACGGTCGCATTGCCTTTGCTTCATGCCTGACACATACAACAACTCGGTAAACCATGAGCATAACGGTCGTCGACACAACACTGTTCCACGTTGCAGCCAACTGGCTGGGGGACGCGACGATGTGGAGTACTATTGCTAGTCTCAACGGGCTTAGCGATCCGATGGTCATCGGAGTTGCCACGTTAATGCTGCCACCACCACGCTCCCGAAGTTGAAATGTTGTCATAGATGAGCCAGCTTACACAATACACTGTCGCTATGACACTGAATGGCGCCTCGTGTTACTCCGTGATTGATGTAGAAGTCTCGCAATCAAACTTACGCCAAATGAGCACATTCAGAGCACGCTGCGTTCAGGGTGATAGTCTTGGAGATCAGACTTTTTGGAGTGTTTTACTCGGTGACAACCTAACAAGCACAGAGCTTCAGATCCAGATTGATCTGCAAGAAACTGATCTCACCACAAGCAGCACCATTCTCACTACCCTCATTGTAGGTCTCATCGACCACGTTTCGATGGATGTCCAGACAGGGCTCGTTGAGATAGAGGGTCGTGATCTCGCAGCACGTCTGATAGACGTGCCCTCACTTCGCGCCTTCGTCAATCAAACCTCATCTGAAATCGTGTCGGCGCTAGCAGCCACGGCTGGTCTTCTTGCTAACGTCGACCCGACGACCGCAATCGTTGGACAATTCTATCAACTCGAGCACTCTAGAGGAACCCTCAACACCTTCAGCCGCTTTGCCACTGCTTTCGACACTATTGCTTATCTTGCCCATCTTGAAGGCTTCGACTTCTGGGTGTCGGGTTCCACACTATATTTCATGCCGCCGCCCGTGGTAGCTCCGGTGTCTCTGGTGCTTGATGTTCCCATTTTGACTTCGAACACGGGCGTCGACACGAGCATCAAGCACATCAGGTTTGACCGCCGAGTGGCTTTTGACGCGGGTGCTCAAGTGACCATTACAAGCTGGAACAGTCGTGAGCGTGCTGTCATACAGCAATCATACTCGTCGGCGCAGGACGGAGCACCAGACATAAAGTTCCAAACACCAAACCTAACCAGCGACGCAGCATCGAGGAGAGCTCAGGCCATTCATGATGATCTTATCGGTCACCGACGCGTGGTGTCGTGTGAGCTCGCAGGTTACCCGATGCTTACGCCTCGTGCTTCGCTACAGGTCATCGGAAGTCAAGGTTGGGATGGTATCTACCTCATCGACTCGGTGACCAAGGTCGTGAGCGCCCGTCGGGGTTTCCTGCAGTCGATCGTCGCTCGTGCAACTGATTGAGAGGACAATGGGATTGTCATTGAGAAACTTGGCTGATGCGTTCCGCACCCAATCCGCCATACAGAATGCGTATCAGGGACAAGTGCGTCATGGACTTGTGACAGCCGTCGACCCCAAAACCCACTCTGTCAAAGTTACCCTGCAACCAGAGGGCGTCGTTACCGGTTGGCTACCTGATCCAGGTCTCGCATGCTCTGGTCTTCGCATTGCCTGTCCCTGCGAAGTTGGAACACAGGTGTTGACACTCCCAGTCGAAGCAGATGCCGAACATCCCGTCATTGTGGCACGTCTGTTCGACACCACGGTCACGCCTCCAATCTCTCCCGGCACGGGCTCGGTTGTCCAACCAGGTGAAGTCGGCTTCTTCCTCAGCAACGGCAATTATCTGCATCTGTCTTCAAGTGGCATTTTTATGAAGGGGGACGTGACGGTCGACGGCTCGATCAAAACCACCGGAGATGTAACCGCTAAAACCGTCAGTCTGCAGACACATGTTCACACCGGGGTAACGTCAGGCTCCGACCTGACAGGTCATCCGCAGGCAGCGCAATAGTGGCATCCTGTCTTCAGCACGTCATTGGGTTTGATCTCACCCTAAACAGCACGGGAGACTTAGCCGTCGTTGCCGGGGACGAGGCGATCAGGGAGCGTGTCATCAGGCGTTTGATGACAGTGCGGTCGACATACATTTGGCAACCCACTTACGGAGGCGGCCTCCCGACCTTCGTCGGCTCGGTCGCGAATGCGAAATTGATACAGACCGTTGTGAGAAGCCAGATGTTGCTCGAGGCGGCCGTGGCAAGGCAGCCGCTGCCGACTGTGTCGGTAAGCTCAGCCGTCAACGGCGTAACGACGGCCACCATCACCTACGCAAGCCAAGTCACCGGCTACGTGCAGCAGTTGGCGGTCAAACTCGAAGGGTCTTGAATGCAGCTCTCGCTACAAAACTTCACCACCCTCGTTCAAAACATGAGCGCGAGCGCTCAAGGTGCGTGCGCAAATCTTGCTGACGTCACAGTCGGGTCCGTTACCAGAGCACTTCTTGAGGCCTCGGCATCAATCGCACTCTGGCTTCAATTCCTCATCGTGCAAGTCATGACCTTGTCGCGTCTCGCAACATCGAGTGGGGCAGATATTGACAGTTGGGTCGGTGATTTCGGCTTGGTGCGGCTTGCAGGTAGTCCAGCACTGGGTGCAGTGACGCTCGCCTCTTTTGCGCCGCAGTCTCAGTCGGCGGTCGTGACGGTGGGCACAACCGTGAAGTCGTCCGATGGGCTCTCAACGTTTATCGTGACGGAAGATCCGACCAACTCGGTTTGGTCAGCGGCGGCAAACGCCTACATCAGACCAGCAGGAACTCCCTCGATTACAGTCCCGATCGAAGCCACCGTCGTCGGCTCGTCCGGCAACGTGCAGGCGGGCACGATCAACCTCCTCGGGCAGGCAATTGCAGGCATCGACACGGTCAACAATGCTCTGCCGCTTCACTCAGGACTAAACGCGGAAACCGATGACTCGCTACGATCGCGTTTTATCGGCTACATCAACTCAAGAGCTCGTGCAACAATTGTCGCCGTGCAAACCGCCGTTCTCGGAGTGCAGCAGGGTCTAACGACGACAGTAATTGAAAATACCGATGGCGCCGGCAATCCGCGCGTCGGAAGTTTTACTGTTGTCGTCGACGACGGCTCAGGATCGCCGCCACCTGCTCTGTTGTCGAGCGTCTACGCGGCGGTCGATCTCGTCCGGCCGGTCGGGTCGATCTTTGCGGTCATCGGCCCTAAGGTCATCCTCGCCAACGTCTCACTCAGCCTGACGATTATATCGGGTGCCGATCCAGCATCTGTGTCGCAAAATGTGTTGTTCGCATTGACGGGGTTTATCGACGGTCTGCCGGTCGGCGCATCGCTGCCATATTCAAAGCTGGCCAACATCGCCTATCAGGCCGACTCCAACGTTCTTAACGTCCTCGGATTGACGTTGAACGGCGGGACCGCCGACGTTGGCGGAGGTGTTTCCCAGGTCGTCAAGGCCAGTTCAATCACGGTGTCCTGAAGTGGCGCTTGGTGACACCAACGACATGGTGCGACGGATGTTCGCCGTCCTTCCGTTGCGCTGGTTTCCAGAACTCGACCTGGCTCCGAACCTGCGAGGCATGCTGTCGGGCATAGGCCAAGGCTGGTCCTTTTGTTTCAACTTGATTGTCTATGCGCGTCAGCAGGCAAGGATCTCGACTGCCACGGGTACGTTTCTCGATATGATTGCAGCCGCCTTTTTCGGTTCTAGCTTGGCGCGTCGCGCTCAGGAGGACGACCAGAGCTTCCAGTATCGCATCAAGAACAATCTTCTCAGCGAGAAGGCGACACGAGCCGCCCTGATGTCAACAGTCGAAAATTTGACCGGAGCCGCAGTGGAGGTATTCGAACCCGGTCGTCCGGACGACACCGGCGGCTATGGCGGTGCTGGTGCCGTTACCTCCGGCGGTGGCTT
>CAXUIA010000141.1:0-6585 GCA_964250835.1 uncultured Acetobacteraceae bacterium
CGCTGCGAGGACGATCGGCACCATTTCCGCTTCATCGTCTCGCCCGAGGACGCGCCCGAGATGGCCAACCTGCGGGCATTCATCCGGGACCTGATGGCCCGCGCAAGCCAAGATTTCGGAACGCCCATCGACTGGGTTGCGGTCGATCACTGGAACACCGACCAGCCTCACGTCCATGTGCTCGCCCGCGGCGTCGATTAGGACGGAGCCGACCTCGTCATCAGCCGCGAGTATATCAGCCGCGGCTTTCGCGCCCGGGCGGAGGACTTGGTCGGCCTGGAGCTCGGCCCGCGCTCGGAGCAGGCGATCCGATCGGGCCTTGAGCGGGAAGTCGGCGCGGAGCGCTGGACGGGATTGGATCGCGCCCTGAGAGCGGCTGTCGACGAGGGCGCGGGGGTGGCCGACCTGCGCCCAGGCTCCGAAGCGGCGCCCGAAGTTGCGTGGACGCGAGATCGAGGTGGTGTCCGCCAAGCTCTCGGCGGAGACCGGGCTGCCGCGGGTCCGATCAGCCGAGGGCGAGCATGTGGCGGGCGTTTATCGGCAGCGGCTACAGCTCGCGTCAGGCCGGTTCGCGATGATCGACAACAGGCTCGGATTCGAACTGGTACCTTGGAAGCCGGTGCTGGAGGATCACGTCGGTCGGTACGTCTCGGGCATCATACAGCCTGGCGGCTCTGTGGCTTGGAGCTTCGTTCGGACACGGGGACTTGGAATTGGATAGTCCGCTGGCGAAGCCGCAGACCAGATTGAGCTACTTATAAACCTTCCTAGCCGATCTCAGGTTCCCGACTGCCGATCGTTCGCCAACTTCCCCGCAGCAGCAAAGCGGCCGCCTTCTCCGCTCAGCGACGAAAGCGCTGATCCCGCAAGCTGCCGTTCGTTCATTGACGGCGGCTGGCCCGCATGCGCAGGAGCAGGACTGCCCGACGCGCTCGCGAGCCGTAGTTCGACGGCCACCCTGCTCTCGATCCCGAAACGCTGATCTTCGTGGACGAAACCTTCGCGCGTGCCTTGGCGCTGAACCTGATGCGCGGAGGCGAACTGGCTTCGCCGAGTTCGAGCGCGAGCTGATCATCGTGCGCATCCGCGCCGGCCTAGAATTCGCGCGCGCGAGGCCGGCACGACGTCCGTCCGTTCATTGTGACGCCCACCAAGCTGCGCCAAGCCCAGGCCGCGACGGCCAGTCCGGAGACCAAGGTCGCCGAACCATGCGTTGAACTCGGATCACCCGCCGGACCCTCTACCACCACGTCACGCAGAAGGTGGAGATCAGGGCCCGATGGCGAGAAGTTGCTGGCGCGAAAGTCCCGTTGATGCCGTGACGTCGGCCGTCATGGCCGACGCGATCAGCGCGGCATCGTCGCCGGTGATCCCGAACAGGCCGAACCGGAACCGGTATCCCCAGTTCGCGCCATCACCAGGGAACGTGAGCCGGCCGAGCAACGGCCTGATCGGCGCCTCGTGCGCGGCGTGCCAGTGCATGTCGCGGCGCCAAGGCTTGAACCCTGCCGGCATCTCCACCTGATAGGGAATCGCGTCGATGACAGTGCCGATGGCGGTGAAAGCCTGGAGACGATCCTTCCCGCCGAAGCGCGACACGGGCGAGTAGTAGATGACCCGATCGCCGGGCGTGATCCGCCGGAGGGGTGCCGCTTTTCCGTGGCAGACCTGCATGATGCCGAGCGATCGGCCGAGCGAAACATGATCGGCCGAGGCGACGGCGATCCAGTGGCGCATTGCGTCGCTCACATCTCCTCCGCGACCGCATAGACACGCAGCCGGTGCCCATCTGGATCGAGCGCGACAAAGCTGCGGCCGAAGTCGAGATCGGTCGGCGGAAACGCGATCATCGCACCCTTGGCCCGCCAATCCGCATGCGTGCCGTCGATCTGGGCGGCGCTGTCCATCTTGAGGCCGATCTCGCTGTCGCCCCCTCCTGCGACCGGAGCCGGCTGCACGCCGCCCCTGCCCCACAGGCCAAGCGCCAGTCCCGAGGGCAGGACGAAGAGCACGAAGGTGGGGCTGGCCTCGACCGGTTCGATCCCGAGCAGTCCGGCATAGAAGCCTGCGCTCGCCGACGGGTCGGTGACATAAAGAAAGAAGGTATTGATGCCGGTCATCATGATGCTCCGATCCGGGAATGGACGGAGCGGAGGCTATCCCGGCCTGCTGTCAGTTTCCGGCAGCAGCGTGCGGGGCTGATCCGGTCTTAGTGATGCCCTCCGCCTCGCGCCATTCCTTCAGCAGCGCCTGACGCCGTTTGGGATATCGCGCCTCGATCGGTGTCGCTGAGACGATCCGGTCGGTGCGGAAATGACGAAAGCCCTGCCGCAGTTCGCACCATCCCAGCAGCACGCGCACGGAGTCGAAAAAGGCGAGCGCGAATGGCCAGATGACCCGCTCCGACGCCATGTCGGCACCATCGCGGTACTGGAGCGCCAGCTTGCGTTCGGTACGGATCACCTTACGCAGCAGCGCCGGATCGACCCCATCGGCCGGAACCGCCGCGCCGGGACCGATCAGCAGCGCTGAGGCGTCGAACTCGTCGAGAAGATTGATCGGCAACACCGCCGCGATCCGGGTCAGCGCGCTCCGCGCCGCATCGCGCAACGGATCGTCCGCGCGATCGGCGACCCAGCGCGAACCGAGCACCAGCGCCTCAATTTCCTCCGCCGTGAACATCAGGGGAGGCAGCAGGAAGCCGGGCTTCAGGATATAACCGACGCCAGGCTCCCCTTCGATCGCGGCGCCTAATGCCTGTAGGCTAGCAATGTCCCGATACAGCGTCCGGATGCTGACGCCGATGGCATCGGCCAGTACTTTCCCGCCGACGGGGCGGCGGCGTCCGCGCAATACATGCAGCAAATCGAAGAGGCGTTCGGAGCGCGACATGCCCCACGCATATAGCCTTGCTTACCTGCCAAAAAGTGGCAGCAAGCGTGCCAAGGCAACACGCGCCGCTTACCGCACGTTTCCGGACATCCTCTCGCCGGTCTCCAGTCGCGGTTACGTTGATGCCGAGCGCGGCGTCTGGCGATCGATCCCGCAGCGGTACCCGTCAGCGCGACCCGTTGGTCCCGCGTACGGGAGATCATCCGCAGTCTCTTCTCGTCGATCGCTAAGTTTTCCTAAGCTCCCCACCGGACGGGATGGCGCCCGCCAAGGTTGCGGCCAACGCGGCTTGGCCTGCGTGATCGCTGTGGACGGACACTCCGGGCACCTGTCGAGCGGGGCGGCTCAGGACGAAAGGCGGTGCGATGGCGGTGCCGGTCAGCGCGTTACCCCGTTGGCGGCTCGGTTCGGAGACGGCTGTCCAGCAGCGAGAAGCTATGGCGCAGGTAATGTGCCAGGGTGTGCTTTGCGTCGTCCTGTCGCCAATCTTCCAGAGCGAGGCGCAACGTTCCCATCGCCATCATCGCGGCCATGCGAAGGGCGGCTTGCTGTCCCGACGAGGTCCACACGTCGCTCATCGCCTGCACGAGCGTTCGTTCCAGCTCGATGAAGGCCGCCTCCTTGCGGATGCGAAGCGCTTCGGTCGATCTGAGCAACCGATCCGCGGTGATGGACTCCTCGGACTCGTAGCGTGAGGCGAGCGCGAGCAGGCAGTCGCGGGCGGCGTCCAGGGGATCGTGATCGGCGGACTCCTCAAGCATGGCGACCCGCAGGGCTTGCGAGAAGCCACCGTCCTGCCAGGCCAGCAAGACGTCCTCCTTCGACTTGAAGTAGTAGAAGAATGTCCGGCGCGAGATGCCGGCCGCCGCCGCGATCGCATCCAGCGTCGTGGCGTCGTAGCCTTTCTCGAGGAACAGCTTCAGGCCCGTTTCGGCGATCCGCTCGCGCGTCTGGCGCCGCTTGCGTTCGCGCAGGCCCTCCGGCTTTCCCGACACGCTGTCCATCGTCCCCGTTCCAATAAGAAGCTACTCTTGAAATCTTACACCGAGTGCATCAAATAAGCCCGCACTGGGTGCGAGTTTTAAGGAAAATCGACGTCATGGCTCAAGCGAAGATATGGTTCGTCACGGGCGCGTCGCGCGGCTTCGGCCGTCTCTGGACGGAAGCGGCCCTAAAGCGCGGCGACAAGGTCGTGGCCACCGCGCGCGACCCGAAGGCGCTCGCCGATCTCGTCGCGACCTATGGCGACGCCGTGCTCGCCCTGCCGCTCGACGTCACCGACCGGGACGCAGTCTTCGCGTCGGTCGGCCAGGCACATCGGCACTTCGGCCGGCTCGACGTCATCCTGTGCAACGCCGGCTACGGCTATCTGAGCGCCGTCGAGGAGATCGATCCGGCGGAGGCTCACGCGAACTTCCAGACGAATGTCTTCGGCACCCTCTCCGTCATCCAGGCCGCGCTGCCGCTGCTGCGCGCGCAGCGAAGCGGCCGCATCCTCACGATGTCGAGCATCGGCGGCGTCATCAGTTCGCCGACCGGCGGCATCTATCTCGCTACCAAGTTCGCCGTGGAGGCGCTGACGGAAGCGTTGGCCGGGGAAGTCGCCGAGTATGGCATCAAGGTCACGACCATAGAGCCGGGCGCCTTCACGACCGAGTTCACCACTTCCATGAGAAAGGCCCCGGCCATGGCCGAATATGACGGCGTGCGGCATGCCATCGAGGCCAGTTTCAAACCCGAGATGATGGGCGACCCGGCGGCGACGGCATCCGCCATTCTCAAGGTGGTGGACGCGCACGAGCCGCCGCTGCGTCTATTGCTCGGCGATTGGATGCTTCCGATGATAAAGACGGCGTATCAGGGTCGGCTGGATACCTGGGAGGCATGGGCCGAGGTGTCACCGCCGCTCAAGGGCATGCAGCCGGCTGAGAAGGTCCGCTCGGTCGGTCTGGAGCGGCTCCCGGCCGAGGGCCTGAAGACGATCGAGCGGCCTTAGGCCGCCTCCGTCTCGCGTTGATGCAGCACATTGTCGTAGAAGAACGACGTATCCCTGGTCGGCGGAAGCCCGAACATCCGGGCATATTCCCGGCTGAACTGTGACACGCTCTCATAGCCTACCTGGAATGCGGCCTGCGCCACGCTGACGCCACCCATCAACAGCAGCCGCCGCGCTTCGGTCAGTCTGAGCTGCTTCTGGAACTGAAGGGGGCTGACCGAGGTCACGGCCTTGAAGTGCTGATAGAAGGATGACAGGCTCATGCCTGCCTTTTCGGCGAGCTCGTCCATCTTGACCGGCTCCGTGAAGGTCTGGCGAAGGTATTGCACGATCCCGGCGATGCGCCGCGCCGAGCCCATGACGCCCAATTGCCTGGCAATCCTGTCGCCATTCGGCCCCGTCAGCAGCCAGTAATAGACCTCCCGCATGATCGAGGAACGCAAGATCGACAGGGCGTCGGGGTGGCTCGTCGCCCTGATGAGCCGCAGCATGCAGTCTTCGATCGCTTTGCTCGTGTCCTCCACGAAGAGCTCGTACGCGTCGTCGGGCGATCGGGGCGAGCGCGTGAGCTGCTCGATCACCTCGCGCAAGCCGTCCGGATCGAGTTCCAGGCCCAGTCCGACGAAGGGCCGGTCGGGCCTCGCTTGCGTGATGTGGACGAGGGTGGGCATGTCCTGCGTGACGACGACAGCCTGCCCCTCGCTGCAGGTCGCACGGCTTTCGCCGATCGCCATTTCCTTGGCGCCTTGCACGATAAGGCAGAGTGTGGGGCGATACAGGATGCACTGCGGCCGCGTCGGCTTGCTTGCTCGCATGACGATCAAGCCCGGAACTTGGGTCGCAAAGAGGCCGTCGCTCTTCTCTACGCCGAGTAACAGGCCTTCTGCGGCGTCTTTCAGGGCCATCGACACGCGCCTGTCCGCCTCTTTCGTGTTGCCGATGCTTTCGGAGCATAGCGGCCGCGGTCTTCGCTGCATAGCGCGCTGGGAGGATCAGGCATGAGATTCGGGCATTCCGGCATTCAGTCGCCCCAGGGTCGCGAATAGGTCGGGGTCATGCGCTTCGCTGCGGGCGGACGCGGATCGGTACCAGCAAGGGAGAATCAAGCATGACCAAGAGTGTTGTCATCACCGGCGCCAACAAAGGCATCGGCTTCGAGACCGCGCGGCGACTGGGCGGGTTGGGTTACCGGGTCTGGCTCGGGGCTCGGAACAACGAGCGGGGCGAGACGGCGGCGAAATCGCTCCGCGAAGACGGACACGACGTGCATTTTGTCCACATCGCCGTGAACGACGATGCGAGCGTGCGCGACGCCGCGGAACGTGTGGCGCAAGCGGACGGCAAGCTCGATCTGCTCATCAACAACGCCGGCATCCCTGGAAATTACATCGATCCGGTCAACCAGGGTGTCGAAGACATCCGCCGCATCTACGAGACAAACGTGTTCGGTCCGATCAGCGTGATCTACGCGTTCCTTCCGCTGCTCAAGGCCCCCGGCAAGGCGCACATCGTCAATCTCAGCAGCGGCCTTGGCTCGCTGGGCTGGATGTCCGATCCGCAAAATCCATATTACGGGGCCAACCTGCTTGGCTATAACAGCTCCAAGACGGCCTTGAACGCGATCACGATCTCGCTGGCCAAGGCGCTCGCCGACGCGCACATCCGCGTCAACAGCGTGAGCCCGGGCTACGTGAAGA
>CAXUIA010000142.1:0-6576 GCA_964250835.1 uncultured Acetobacteraceae bacterium
GGCGGGGGCGTGGCACGCGAGGGGGGAGATCCGGATCGGGATCGGCGGATGGACTTTCGCGCCTTGGCGGACGACGTTTTATCCGGCGTCGGTGCGGGCGTCGGGCGAACTCGCCTATGCGAGCCGGGCGCTGACGTCGATCGAGATCAACGGGACGTTCTATCGAACGCAGACGCCGTCGGTGTTCGAGGGGTGGCGAGCGGCGGTGCCGGAGGGTTTCGTCTTCTCGGTCAAGGCGCCTCGGGCGGCGACGTATGTGGGAGATCTCGGACGGGCGGGAGCGGCGGTCGAGCGGTTCCTGGCTTCGGGCGTGACGGCGCTCAGGGCGGCGCTGGGACCGATCCTGTGGCAGTTCGCGCCGACGCGGCGGTTTGAGACAGACGCGATGGCGGGGTTTCTCAGTCTGCTGCCGGCTGAGCGGGACGGGGTGCGGCTTCGGCACGCGGTGGAGATGCGGCATGCGTCGGCCGCGGATCCGGCCTTCGCGGCGATGTTGCGTGAGCGTGATGTGGCGCGGGCGTTGGTGGAGCGGCCCGGCGAGCCGATGCCTGAGCAGTTGACGGCGGGGTTCGCCTATCTTCGGATCGAGACCACCTTGGACGAGGAGCCGGCGGGCTGGAACGCGGCGACGGTTGGTGACTGGGCGGCGCGTTTGCGCAGGCTCGCGGAGAGGCGGGATGTTTTCGCCTACGTCATCTCAGGAGCGAAGCAGCGTAATCCAGCGGCGGCTTTGTCGTTGATCAAAGCGATGGCGCAGTGAATCAGGGCTCTGCCCCTCCACCCCGCTGGAGGCCAGTGCTCCCAGACTTGCATGGTTGCGTGTCCGGAGGCGAAGCTTTCCGCGGAGCCCCCGGCTTAATCGGCGTCGAGCTTGACCTGTTCTGCCGTGACCGGGCCGGGTGCTTGGAGATAGTCGCGCCACGCCGGCTCGGTCGTGAAGACGCCATGCGCCGTGCGCCAGGTGCGAAGGGTCGCGGGAAGCTCTCGACGGAAGCGCCATACGAGGCTGATCAACTGTCTCAGCAGCGCGCGAAAGCGCGCTCGGTCGCGCTTGTAGACAGGCTGCTCGCGCTCGAAGGGTTCGTCCACGACGACGAGGTCCGCGCGGCCGACCCGAAACCAGAGGTGATCGCGGGGACTGATGCGCATGACGCGTCCCGTGTCATTCGGACGGAACCATTCCCGCAGCAGGAAGAACGCCAGAATGAAAGCAAAGGCGGCGCGCGAGCGCGGGCCACGCGGCAGCCGCATCGGGTGTGGCATGACGGTTTCGCGGGTCATTGTTTCGATCGGGTCACGCGCGGCGATCGGAGCCAGCGAACGGTGTGTGTCGAGCGGCGGCCGGGTGAACACAGACGGACCGGCGAGGAAGTCTTCCGCAGCACGAAGAATGTAGGCGGCGCGCTGATAGCGAAGCAGCAGGAGTTCGGCCAAGACCCACTTGACCGTGGTCAGGACGATTGGCCGGATCGGACGGGGAAGATGCACGGCGGCCAGGACCAGCATGTTCCTGACTTCGTAGTATATGTGCCACGACCCGAGCTTGGCGTAGAAGGGCTCGTGCCAAATGCCCACTCCGACGATGCCGAATTCGACATCGTCACCACGAAGGAAGCAGGGCATTGGCCAGCCGTGCCGGTCGAGTAGTGCCAGCGGTAGTCCCATGAACCACCAACCGTTGTAGTGCATCGCGGTAGGATCGGCGAAATGATCGAGAGCGTCGGGCGTCGCGAGATCAAGCCCGAGATTGATCGGCTGCGTTGCAAGATTTCGATCCAGAATGCGCGCGCCTGCTTCGTAGAGGCGATTGGGTTTGAACAGGTCGAGCATGTGGCCGGCAATGACGAGGTCGCTGGACGCGAGCGCGTAGAAGCGCGCCGTCCTGAGGATTGCATCAGGTTCAAGCGCCACGTCGTCGTCCATCAGGATTGCGTGCGTGGCACCGGCATCGAGGGCGGCGAGCAAGCCGCGAGAGAAGCCGCCGGCGCCGCCTACGTTCTCCTGCTCGACGAGAATGAGCAGATTGCGCAGCCGGGGTGGCAGGGTGGAGGTCCCGAGCCGTGCCGCCGCGCCAGGACCGCCATTGTCGACCACGACCACGCCAGCGATCGCATGGAGAACATCATCGTCGGCGCCGATACGCGTGAGGAGGTCCCGCACGGCCACCTCGCGCTGATGGGTGCAGATCACCGGCATCAAGCGGATGGCGGACGCCTCGCCGTCACCGCACCAAGCGCCGCTCCGAAGACGTGCTTTCTGTTCCAGGGCCTCGATCCGGACGGACAGTCTGCCGGTCGCGCGCTGGTGCGGCAGGGCGGGAATTTCGAGACGAAGCGGCGCGTCGCCGTCGCTCCTCCTATCGGCCAACAGGAGATCGTCGCGGTCGCGCGTGCGCCGGATCAGGCGGACGCGACAGGGACCGGCGAGATGGAGCTCGAGCGTGAGGGTGCCGACCCGCGTGTGCCGGCGCCAGACGGTTTCGTCGAAGCAGTTGAAGTAGGTGTCGAGGTCAAGCACCTCGCCCGGCGCGATGTCGGCGCCAGCACCGTCGCCGTTCGGCCGCATTGTGCCTTCGCGCCACAGACGTCCGTACAGTGCAGCGGTGGCAGGCGAGCTGCCGAGCAGCAAACGCTGAAGCACGTGCCGGGTCATGCGGCACATCGGTCCGGCTGATCGGCGCGTTGAGGAGTGGTGGCAAGTTGATATTCTGCATCGGAGAAGCGGCCGAAAACGCCCGCCCAGGTGATGCGCAGCCAATCACGGTAGCCTTGCGGATCGCGTGCCTCGCCGAGGAACCAGCATGCATAGCGCGCATGATCGGCGGCGAGCCAGAACCAGAGACCGTAATGGGAGAAGATCCATCCGCGATTTCGGAACTGGTGATAGCGCTTGAGCGGATCCTCGGGAACGACCGCATAGAAGCGACCGCCAAGGATCGGCCGGATTTCGCGTCCGCTTGCCGGATGAAAGAACGTCACTGATGGATCGGTGACGATGCGGAGCCGGTGGCGACGCATACGGAGCAGAAACTCGACCTCATCGCCGCGTATGAAGAAGCGTGGGTCGGGTAGGCCGATCTTCGCGAAAACATGCGCGCGCACGAGCGCACCATTGAAAAGATGGGCAAACCCGTGGATGGGCCCATCGTCGCCCAGCGATGCGATGGTGAAGCGGGTCCGGCCATGCCGGCGAATGGGAAAGGCCAGACGGGTCATGTCCGCGATGTCGCAGATCAGCGGGGACACAAGGTCGGCGGCTTCCGACTGAGCGCGCGCGTGCAGCAGAGCAAGGCAGGATTGGCCTCCCGGCAGCCCGTCGTCGTCCATCATCCAAATGAAGTCGGCGCCGTCTGCAAGAGCTGCTGAAATTCCTGCGCCGAACGCGGCGGCGGGTCCTTGGTTGGTTGTGAGGCGGAGGAGCGTCGCTCTCGGGTATTGCTCGACGATATGTTCAAGATCGCATGCGCCGGCGTCATCGACGACGAAAATTGAATCTGGTGCGCGCGACTGCTCGCGTATCCCTGCAAGGCATCGGCTCAGGAGGAGAGGCCGGTTGCGCGTGACGATGACCACGGCGACGCCGGAGCCAGTCCGGGTTCTAGCGGCGCACTCGTGCAGCGCACGCCGGAACTGCCCTTTTCGCGTCGCCTGCATCAACGGTTCCGGATGGATGAGAGGGAATCCTGTGAAGTTTGGGCGTCGTGCGAAGCGGTCATGCCATGTTACGTTGTGACAAGTTCGTGATCAACTGAGCTGTGAGCAAACGGATTGAGGAGCTTAGGACAGTGGCTTGCCGCGCGGCAGATCGCCGTGTCGATGATAGGCTTGGTGGTCTGGGTTGAAGAGACGGCATGGCGGCTACGTGCCGACGACGGCTATGATCTACTGAATTACCATCTTTACGGACCTTTCGCTCTGCTGCACGGACGCTGGGGTCGTGACTGGGCACCGGCGCAGTTGCAGGGGTTTTTCCCCCCGTTCAACGACCTGCCCTACTATCTCCTGGCACGGCATATTGGCCGCACGCACGTCCTGCACCTCGCGCTCGGTCTGATCGGTTTCGTCCCGATCGCGGCCGCGTTCGGCGTGGCACTTCGCTGGCTTCGGGCCGACACGGTGGCGCTCAGGCTTCTTGCCCTGGCGGTGACTGTCATTGGTGCAACAGGAGCGGCGAGCCACACCGTCCTTGCGACCTCGATGAGCGATGCCCTTCCATGCGCCGCAGTGGTCGGCAGCCTTTTTCTCCTGCTTGGTTCGCCTGGTGGTTCCGCCAAGCCTGCAGCGGTGGCGTTCGCGGGCGCGTTGTCTGGCTTCGCACTCGGGATGAAGCTCACTGTCATGCCCGAAGTCGCCGCCCTCGGATTGGCGACGTTGGTCCGCTCAGGCCCGATTCGGCGCGCCGGGCTCGGATCGGCGGTGGTTTTTGGCGCTGCCGCCCTCGTGGTCCTGCTCCTCGTCGCTGGACCCTGGTGGCTTTTCATGTGGCGCATGACCGGCAACCCGGTGTTCCCGCTCTACAACGAGGTGTTCCGCTCTCCGCTCGCATTTCCCGGCAGCTATGTCGACGTTCGATTCATGCCGCACGGCTTGCTGCAGGCGATCGCCTACCCGTTCCTGTGGGCGGTCAACGCGACACCGAGGGTCACCGAGCCCGACCTCCCGATGCGTGACCCGCGGATCGCGCTGGCACTTGTCGCCGCGGTCGCAGCGTTTTGGCGTCCGGGCGGACCGTATGGCCGAGTGGCCGGCGTTTTCGTCCTCGGGAGCGTCGCGTTGTGGGAGCGGCAGTTTGCAATCCTGCGATATCTGTCGCCGGTAGAGGTGGTGAGCGGAACGATCATGGCCTTGCCGTTCGTGGAGGCGGTGCGGAGGCGCTCAAAAGGACCGATCGTTCTGCTCGGCGCAGCGGTCGTGCTGCTGGGAGGCCTGCGCGTTTGGACGGTTTCGCCGAACTGGGGACGCGCCGCGCATGAAGGCGGACGCACGCTCGACGTCGCCGCCCCACAAATTCCGCCCGACAGCCTGGTCGTGATCCTCCATGACGCGCCACTTGGCTATCTCGCGCTGTTTGAACCTGAGACCGTCAGGTTTGTGGGTGCGAACAACAACTTAACGCAACCGGCGCAGGGCGGCCTGTCGCAAGTCCGGATTCGCGAGGCGATCGCGAAACAGACGCACGACCTGTTCGGCGTCGAACTTCTCGGCTGGTCGCCGGGACGTGCGGACGCGACGCTTCAGGCATACGGACTTGAGCGCGCGTCCTGTCGGCCGGTGCTGGGGTCGCTGCCATGGCATGAGACGCAGCTCTGCGCACTGGTGCGCAGGTTTGGAACGCACGACGATGCGGGGCGGATGGGTCCCGGGGCCGTTGCGCCGAGTAATGCGGCGCCGGAAACCAGGCCGAGAAAGGGTTGATGGACATGTCGACGGCGCCAATGGCGCGGCGCGAGCCGCGCGTGATCGAGCAGCTCGGGCGGATGCGGACGGACGATTACGCGTGGATGCGCGACGACAACTGGCAGGCGGTGCTGCGCGACCCGACGGTGCTCCGCCACGACGTACGCATCCATCTCGTGGCGGAGAATGACTACACCAGCGCGGTGCTGCGGGAGACGGAGGCGCTGCAGGCGGCGATCGTGGCGGAGATGCGCGGGCGCATACGCGAGGACGACAGCTCGGTGCCGCTGCCGGACGGACCGTTCGATTACTACGTGCGGTTCGATGCCGGGGCGCAGCAGCCAGTGCATGCGAGGCGGGCGCGTGGCGGCGGAGAGGAGCAGATGCTGCTCGACTGCGAGACGTTGGCGCGGGAAAGCGCCTATTTTCGTGTCGGTGGTGCGCGACACAGCCATGATCACGCGCTCTACGCATGGGCGGAGGACCGGCAGGGATCGGAGGTCTACCGGATCCATGTGCGGCAGATCGGAGGCGAGGCGGTCGGTGGACCAGTCGAGAGCACGACCGGGAACTTCGTCTTTTCGCCCGATGATCGGTTTCTGTTCTGGACGTTCCGGGACGACAATGGCCGGCCCTCCAAGGTGTTTCGTCGCCCGGTGGGCGGAACCGAGGCTGACGACGTGCTGGTCCATGACGAGCCGGATGCGGGCATGTTCGTGGGCGTGGAGCTCACATCGTCGCGCCGCTGGGTGGTGATCGGCTGCGGCAATCAGGAGACGAGCGAGGCTTGGGTGGTGCCGGCCGACGATCCCGCGGCGCCGGCGCGGCTGGTGGCGGCACGAGAGACCGGCGTGCGTTACGAGATGGAGGATTGGAACGGGCAGTTTGTGATCCGAACCAACGCGGACGGCGCGATCGACTTCAAGCTTGTCCGGGCACCCTATCAGGATCCGTCGCGGGGAAACTGGCAGGATTGGGTGCGGCACGAGCCTGGACGGTTCATTACGGGCATGGCGGCGTTTGCCGACTTCTTCGTCCGGTCCGAGCGGGTGGAGGCGAACGATCGGCTGGTGGTGACCGACAGAATCGGGGATGAGCGGCTGGTCGCAGCCGACGAGGAGGCCTACGCGCTGTCGGTCGGCGGCGGTTATGAGTTCGAAACGTCGGTGCGCCGCTACAC
>CAXUIA010000143.1:0-6564 GCA_964250835.1 uncultured Acetobacteraceae bacterium
CCCTTCGCGCGCGTGGCGCACATCATCACGTTGTCGGTGCCAAGGACGGTCGAGCCGAACTTGCCGCCGAGGAAAATCTCGCACCCGACCAACTCCTTGCTCGTGACGTAAACATTGCCCCCTTCGCTGCGCGATTCCGCGCCCAGCATGGCCAGCCCCTTGAGATGAATGTCGATCGGCCGGTCGCCGATGACGCAGCCGCCCGGCTCGGAAATCGTGGCGCGGCCGCAGCGCGCGATGATCGGTCCGAGCACGCAGATCGAGGCGCGCATCTTGCGCACCAGATCGTACGGCGTCTCGTCCTTCACCTTCGGCGCGCGCGTGGTGACGGTGAACTCGTCGGGCGTGTTTCGGGTAAAGCCGAAAGCGCGGGCGAGCTCGTCGCCGCAGCCCGCGAGCGGAAGCATGGCGAGGAGGATTGCGAAGCGTGCGCGGGTCGCGGTCATTGTGTCCTCCACATCCTAGGTGCGGCGTCCAAGGGCGCCATCGAGCAGCAGGACGCCGATCCCGCAGACGATGCAGCTGTCGGCGACATTGAAAACATACCATGAATGGCCGAGAGCGTGGGCGCGGATGAAGTCAACAACGGCGCCGTAGCGAAGCCGGTCGACGATGTTGCCGATCGCACCGCCCACGATCAGGCCGAGTGCCGCCGCGACGAGGCGGCTGTCGGTGCGATGCATCCAGCCGACCAGCAGGACGCTGATGGCCAACGCCATCAGGCCGAGCAACAGGTGGCCGCTGCCCGGACCTGCCTGAAGCAGGCCAAAGGTGACGCCGTGATTCCAGACCATGGTGAAGTCGAGCCCGGGCAGGACGGGCACGTCGCCGAGCGCCGGCAGGTCGAGGCGGGTGAGCACCCACCATTTCGAGAGCTGGTCGGCGATCAGGATCAGGACCGCTATGGCAAGCCCGAACGGGGCCAGCGAAGCGATGGGAAGTGCCAGCCGGGCGCTAGACGGCATGGAGCTCGACCACGCTCGTGCAGCGCAGGCAGAGCGACGGGTGGGCTGCCGATCGGCCGACTTCGGGCAGAACGCGCCAGCAGCGGACGCACTTGGCGCCGGGTGCGACCGAAACGGCGGGACCGGGATGGGCGTCCGCGCCGGCGCCGTTGGAGCTGAACAGGGAGGCGACGCCCGGCTCGACCGCGACGGACGCTTCGGAGACGATGGCGAGCTCGGCCCAATCGACGCCGCCGAATTCGGCCGCTTCATCGGGGGAGAGCGGCAGCACGACGCTGGCCGCCAGCGAGGAGCCGAAACGGCCGGCCTGGCGGGCGGCTTCGAGTGCGGTGGTGATGACGCGGCGGACCGCGCGCAGACGGTTCCAGCGTTCGTCGAGCGCCGGATCGCGCCATTCCGGCGGCAGCGCGGGAAAGCGGGTGCGGTGGATGCTCTCCGTCTCGCCGAAGCGCGCGGTCCAACTGTCCTCGGCGGTGAAGCAGAGGATCGGGGCGAGCCAGGCCGTCAGGCAGCGGTGCAGCTGGTCGAGCACCGTGCGTGCGGCGCGACGGGCCGGACTCGTCTTCGCGTCGCAGTAGAGGCTGTCCTTGCGGACATCGAAATAGAAGGCGGACAGGTCGGCCGCGCAGAAGGCGTGGATGGCGGGCACCACCCCTACCCAGTCGTGGGTTTCGACGGCGGCTGCCACGGTGCCGCCCAACTCGTGCAGCCGGTGGAGCACGAAGCGCTCGAGCTCGGGCATGTCGGCGTGGGCGACGCGTTCGTCGCCGGTGAAGCCGTCGAGCGCGCCGAGCAGCCAGCGCAGCGTGTTGCGCAGACGCCGGTAGAGCTCGGCCTGCTGGCGGAGGATGTCGGGGCCGATGCGCAGATCCTCGCGCAGGTCGCCCCCGAGCACCCACAGGCGGAGAATGTCGGCGCCGTACTGGTTGCTGACCTCGCTTGGGCTGGTGCCGTTGCCGAGCGACTTGCTCATCTTGCGGCCCTGCTCGTCGAGCACGAAGCCGTCGCTGACGATGGTCTGGTAGGGAGCGCGGCCGCGGGTGCCGACGGCTTCGAGCAGGCTCGACTGGAACCAGCCGCGATGCTGATCGGAGCCCTCGACGTAGAGGTCGGCGGGCCAGGAGAGGCCGCGCTGCTCGAGGACAAAGGCGTGGGTGCAGCCGCTCTCGAACCAGACGTCGACGATGTCGCGGACCTGCTCGTAGTCGTCGGGATCGCGGTCGTTGCCGAGGAAGCGGCGCGCGGGCGACGCGTACCAGGCGTCCGCTCCCTCCTCGCGGAAGATGGACACGATCCGAGCCATCACGGCCGGGTCGCGGAGGACCTCGCCGGTGCGGCGCTCAACGAAGACCGCGATCGGCACACCCCAGGAACGCTGGCGCGAGATGCACCAGTCGGGCCGGTTGGCGAGCATGGAGGCGAGCCGGTGCCGGCTTTGCGGGGGAACGAAAGTGACCGCCTCCAGCGCGTCGAGCGCGCGGGCGCGGATGCCGCCGGGGCCGTCGAGGCGGATGAACCATTGCGGGGTGGCGCGATAGATCAGCGGCGCGCGCGAGCGCCAGGAATGCGGGTAGGAGTGGGTGATGGTGCCGCGCGCGAGCAGGGCCGCGTGCTCGACGAGCTTGGCGCAGACCGGCTCGGCGGCCTTGAAGACGTGCAGGCCGGCCCAGTGCGGCAGCCAGTTGGCGTAGCGGCCGTCGGGACCGACAGTCTCCGGGACCTCCAGGCCGTTGGCGATGCCGAGCGCGAAATCCTCCTCGCCGTGGCTGGGTGCGACGTGGACAAAGCCGGTGCCCTGGTCGGCGGTGACGAAATCGCCCGCCAGCAGCGGGACGTCGTGCTCATAGCCGTCGCCGCGCAACGGGTGGGCGGCGATGCTGCCGGCGAGCGCGGCGCCGGAAAGCGTGCGTTCGACCACATAGGACGCGATGCCTGCGTCGGCGGCCAGGCGCTCGACGAGCGAGTCGGCGGCGAGCAGGCGCTCGCCCACGCGCGCGGCCGAACCCTCATGGACGCCGTCCACGCGGACAAGCGCGTAGCTGATCGTCTCGCCATAGGCGACAGCGCGGTTGCCGGGGATGGTCCAGGGGGTCGTGGTCCAGATCACGACGGATGCGCCGGTCGCGGCAAGCGGGCCGCCTATCAGCGGGAAGCGGACCCAGATCGTGGTGCTGACGTGGTCGTGGTATTCGATCTCGGCCTCGGCGAGCGCCGTTTTCTCCACCGTGCTCCACATCACCGGGCGGAGGCCGCGATAGAGTCCGCCCGCGAGCAGGAAGCGGCCGATCTCGCCCACGATGGCGGCCTCGGAGGCAAAGTCCATCGTGGCGTAGCGGGCGTCCCACTCGCCCTCTATGCCGAGACGCCGGAACTCGGTGTCCTGGACCGCGAGCCATTTGGCGGCGTAGGCGCGGCACTCGGCCCTGAACTGGAGGACCGGGACGGCGTCCTTGTCGCGGCCGGCGGCGCGATACTCTTCCTCGACCTTCCATTCGATCGGGAGGCCGTGGCAGTCCCAGCCGGGCACGTATCGAACCCCACGCCCCGCCATGCGCTGGGCGCGGTTGATGACGTCCTTGTGCACCTTGTTGAGCGCGTGGCCGATATGGAGATGGCCGTTGGCGTAGGGCGGACCGTCATGGAGCACGAAAGGCGGCCGGCCGGCGGCATCCGCCACGAGCTGCGCCGACAGGCCGGTCTGGCGCCAACGTTCCAGGATGGCGGGCTCGCGTTTGGGGAGATCGCCGCGCATCGGAAAGCTGGTCTTGGGCAGGAAGACGGTGTCTCGGTAATCCTGCACCGGGGGCGCGGTCGTGATATCGGGCATGAGTGGCACTCGCTGTCGCGGCTCATATGCAAAGCCGACGCCCGAAGGGTCAAGGAAGAGGACCAGAAGAGAGTACGATGCTCCAGTTGGTGAGGAGGTTTTCCCCGTCGGGTGAAGCGTCAGGCCTGACGCGGCATCCCGAAACCCGGCTCACGTTGCGACAGACGGCATGGGACCGGCGCTTTCGGATGGTCTACCGCAAGACCTATCCGTTCGAGGGGCGATACATCGACGCGCGTCACCGTCAGTTCACGACGTGCCCCAGGCGCCGGGGCATGATCGATATCGGCATCCCGGGCTGGCTGCTGCCGGCGGACGCGCTGAAGCTCTACGAGATGGTGTATTTCTGCGGCGGCGACGTGCTGGAGCTCGGCACCTACCGCGGGCTTTCGGCCACCGTGGCGCTCGAGGCGTCGGTCGCGGCCGGGCTCGACAACAAGCTGATCTCGATCGATCTCGATTTCGCGTCGACCCAAGCCGGGGAAGCCACGCTCGCCGGGCGGCCAGGGGCGGAGCGGGCCTACTTCTTCTGCTCAAGCGCCGACCAGTCGCTTGCGAAGTTCGTGGAGGCTGAGCGGCGGTTCCGGTTCTGCTTCATTGACCACTCGCACCGCTACGCGGACGTGCTCAGCGCCTGCCGGTTTCTGCCGGGCGTGCTGGAGCCCGGAGCATTCTGCCTGTTTCACGATTACAACGATCCGCGCAACGCCAGTCGGAAACATGACGATTACGGGGTCCATCAGGGCGTGGCCGACGGGCTCGACCCGGCGCTGTTTCAGTTCTGGGGCGTGTACGGGTGCACGGGGCTGTTTCGGTTTTCTGAGGGCGAGAGCTAGCCTCGCGGTCAGGCCGCCCGAAATCCCGCAACGAGCGCGTTGACCTCTGTGGTCAACTGTTCGGCCTGTAGCGACAGATCATCGGCCGACCGCAGCATCTCGCTCGCCGCACGGTCGGTGCTGTTGGCCGCTCGGCTGACGGCGCCGATGCTTGCCGTAACATCGCGCGTGCTGGCCGCCGTTTGCTGGACGTTGCGCGCTATCTCGTTGGTGGCAGTGCCCTGCTCCTCGACGGCGGCCGCAATCCGGAGACCGATGGAATTGACCTCATCGATCGTCGCTCCGATCGTCCTGATCGCTTCAACAACCTCGTCGCTCGCCTTCTGGATGTCGCGGATCTGTGCCTCGATTTGACCGGTCGCCAGGCCGGTCTGCTGCGCCAGGCTTTTCACCTCGGACGCCACCACTGCGAAGCCACGTCCGGCGTCCCCGGCGCGGGCCGCCTCGATGGTCGCATTCAGCGCAAGCAGGTTGGTCTGAGCGGCGATCGTGCTGATGACGCTCACCACCTCGCCAATCTGCCGCGAGTTCGTCACCAGCGAACGGACGACGTCGTCCGGTCGGCGCGCATTCGCGACCGCACGGCCCGTCGCTTCGGTGGACAACGCGATCTGGCAGCCGATCTTGCTGACCGATGCGGCCAATTGTTCGGCCGCGACCGCAACGGTCTCGACACTCGATCGCGCCTCGTCGGTGGCGAAGGCTACCTTGGAGGCCTCACCATCGGTCCGCGTCGCGGTGTCGGACATCGTTGCCGCCGTGTGCCGAAATCCCGACGCGGCGTCCGCCAATCGTTTGGCGACGCTCCCGATACGCTCTTCGAAACGATCAGCCGTGGTTCCGAGCAGTGTCTTGTGCGCCGCCGCGGCCTCGGCCTTGGCCCGCTCGCGCTCCAAAACCTGTGCCTCCGTCTGCAGCATGGAAGTTTTGAACACCAGCACCGCTTTTGCCATGCGGCCGACCTCGTCGTTTCGGCCAGCGGCAGGAACCTCGACGTCCAGATGACCATCGGCGATCGCTGCCATCGCACCTTTCAGGTCGTCGAGAGGACGCAGCGCACTGCGCACGAGAACCAAGACGATCAAACTACCAGCAACCGCGACGATCGTTCCGACCACTAGAGCCGTCCGCTCAAGGCCGGCGATGATCTCGAGATATTGCGATTTCCGAACGCCAGCATACAGCACGCCGATCGTGGCGCCGTGCCGATCTCGTAACGGCTCATAGGCCGTGAAGTACCGAGCCCCGAGTATTGTGGCTTCGCCGCGGAAGGCCTTGCCGTTTTTGAACACGGCGTCGTAAACCGGGCCGTGCGCCAAGCGCGTGCCGACAGCCCGCTCGCCGTTCGGTTTGAGCACATTGGTGGTGACGCGCAAATCGCCCCGAAATATCGTTGCTGTGTCACCGTCGAGTTGGTGCACCTTGTCGACGAGCGCGAAGTCGCCATCCAGGATGTGCCCGTTCGAGCCCACCAGACGGCCGTCCTTGAGCTCGACGCGTCCGTCACCGCCGACCTGGCGAAGCATCTCGTGAAAGAGCCGTAGGTCTAGCTCAACATGGTCCTGGGCTCGCGCGACCATCGCCCGCCGGACCTCCCCAATCGTAAGCCATGCCGGCATCGCGACTGCCGCCGCGATGGCGCAGCCTCCGATCAGCACGACCCTCATTGCGAGGCTTATGCGATGGTGCGGAAGCGGCCAACGCTTTCGCGTGCCTTTTGAAGCCATCGCCTGTTCCTTGTCGGCAAGGGTCCAGAATAGGACGAGAGTCTTAATGAACCGTCTTCACGGGATTGTGAGAACCTGGCTTTGGTAGGGGCTCTGTCCCTGGACCCCGCTGGGCCGATTGGCCCCAGACCCCGTTCCCTGGGCGGAGCCCCAACTCTGTCTCTTTTTCATGCATTTTCACGGCGTTCTGCTGTGGTTTAGGGACGCGC
>CAXUIA010000144.1:0-6538 GCA_964250835.1 uncultured Acetobacteraceae bacterium
ATGTTCCTGTCGGAAACGGCGGCGGAAGCCGACATCGTCCTGCCCATCACGCAATGGGCCGAAGAGGACGGGACAATGACCAACCTCGAGGGACGCGTGATCCGGCGCGCGCGCGCCGTCGAGCCGCCGGACGGCGTTTGGACGGACCTCGCGGTGATTTCGGACCTTGCGCGACGTCTCGAGGCACCGTCGGCGTTTCCGGCGACCGCCGCGGCGGTGTTCGACGATCTGCGCCGTGCGAGCGCCGGCGGCGTTGCCGACTATTCGGGTCTGAATTGGGACCGGATCGAGCGCGAGCAGGGCGTGTTCTGGCCATGTCCGGGGAACGCGCACGCGGGAACGCCGCGGCTGTTCCTCGACCGTTTCGCGCATGAGGACGGACGTGCGCGGTTTCACGCGGTCGAGCATCGCGATCCGGCGGAGATGCCGTCGGACGCATTTCCGTTCTACCTGACGACAGGCCGATTGCTGGTTCACTACCAGACCGGCGCGCAGACGCGCCGGGTCAAGTCGCTCAACGACGCCGAGCCGGAGCCGTTCGTCGAGATCCATCCGGCGACGGCGCGCGGCCTTCGGATTGCGTCGGGCGACGTCGTCCGGGTGTCGACCCGGCATGGCGCCATCGAAGTGCGAGCGCGGCTGACGCCGACGGTCCGGCTCGACACGCTGTTTGTTCCATTTCATTTCGCGGGGAAAGGGTCGGCGAACCTGCTGACGGGCCAAGCGGTGGATCCGGTCTCGCGGATCCCGGAGTTCAAGATCACCGCCGCCGCGCTCGAACGTGTCGGACCAAGCCAACCAGATATCGCGCAAACGACGCACACCAGGGAACACGCATGATCGAGAGCAGGCCGCGCTTCCTTCAGGGAGTTCTTCGCTTCGAGGGGTTGGGACTGGACCGGCCGGTTCACTTGCCGGCGCTGGTCTACACAGTCCCGAGCGACCGGCGGGCGCAGTTGATCTATCTGCGCGCCGGCAACTCCACGCCCGAGCTGATTTCAGTGGCGCTGCTGCAGGACGGACGTGCGATCCGTCTGTTTCCGGTCGGTGCGAAAAGCGCGAGCCACGTCCAGCTCGCGGTGGTCGAGGATCTGCAGCCGGATCAACGGATCGAGCTCACAGTGGCAGCCCCCGAAGGCGTTTCGGGAACGCTGGTGATCGACGTCGGCATTATCGAGATCTGAGGAGCGACGCGATGGACATGCATGCCCCGGCCAAGGAACGTCTGGTGGTGATCGGCAATGGGATGGCCGGCGCTCGCACGCTCGAGGAGATCCTGGCGCGCGGCGGCGCGGCACGGTTCGACATCACGGTGTTCGGAGACGAACCATACGGCAACTACAATCGGATTCTGCTGTCGAACATGCTGAGCGGCGTGTCGGATGCCAGCGAGATCTTCATCAATCCGCTGGCGTGGTATGATGAAAACGACATCACGCTGCATGCCGGACAGCGGATTACCGACATCGATCGGGCGGCCAAATGCGTCCGGTCGGACCACGGGCTGGTCGTACACTACGACAAGCTGCTGATCGCCACGGGAAGCCGCGCGTTCATTCCGCCGATGAAGGGTGCGCTGCGGGGCGATGGCACGATGCGTGACGGCGTATTCGGATTTCGCACGCTCGACGACTGCAACGCGATCATGGCGTGCGCGCAGCGCTCGAAACGCGCGGCGGTGATCGGCGGCGGGCTGCTTGGTCTGGAGGCGGCGCGCGGGCTGCTCAACCACGGGTGCGCGGTGCATGTGGTGCATCTCGGGCGGCAGCTGATGCCGGCGCAGCTCGATCAGCAGGCGGCCAGACTGCTGCGCACGACCATGGAGCGGATGGGTGTGGCGATCCATCTCGAGAAGAACACGAGCGAGATCCTGACCCGGTTCGACGAGGACGGGATCAAGCGCGTGAGCGGGCTCGCGTTCAAGGACGGAACGACGCTGGACTGCGACATGGTGGTGATTTCGGCGGGCATTCGACCGAATGCGGAGATCGCGCGCGCCGCGGGCCTGACGGTCGAACGTGCCATCGTGGTCGGCAACGACATGCGCACGACCGACGACCGCGACATCTTCGCGGTCGGCGAGTGCGTGCAGCATCGCGATCGCGTCTATGGGCTGGTGGCGCCGCTATGGGAGCAGGCGAAAGTGGTGGCCGATCACCTGACGGGCGCAAATCTGCAATCGGCGTATCACGGATCGAAGCTCGCGACGAAGCTCAAGGTGATGGGAGTCGAGCTCGCCTCGATGGGGATCACGGAACCCGAGGACGAGCGCGACGAGATCATCCAGTTCATCGAACCGCGGCACGGGACCTACAAGAAACTCATCGTGCGCGACGGGCGGCTGGTCGGCGGCATTCTGATGGGCGATATCAGCAAGGCCGCGTTCCTGATGCAGGCGTTCGATCGCGATAGCCCGCTGCCGGAGGAGCGGCTGTCTCTGCTGTTCGATCTGGGCACGCCCTCGCAGGCGGTGACGTTCGACGAGATGCCGAACGATCAGCAGGTGTGCAATTGCAACGGCGTCAGCAAGGGACAGATCGGCGCGTGCGTCGCGACCGGCGCGCGCACGTCCAAGGCGGTGATGACGGCGACACGCGCCGGGATGGGCTGCGGATCGTGCAAGGGGCTGGTGGGCGACCTGGTCGCGCATTTCGCGGGCGGGGCGGTCGAGGAAGATCCGTCGGTCCACTACTATGTGCCGACGATCCCGATGGCCAAGCCGGAGCTCAGCGCGGCGGTCCGGCAGCAGAACCTGCGTTCGGTCAGCCAAGTATTTCGGGCGTTGTCGGTCGACGGGCGCGAGGATGCGGCGAGCAAGCCGGCGCTCGCGTCGCTGCTGATCACGATCTGGGCGGGAGACTACGTCGATGAGCGTGACGCGCGCTTCATCAACGATCGGGTGCACGGCAATATCCAGAAGGACGGAACGTTTTCGGTTGTGCCCGAAATGGCGGGCGGGATCACGACCGCGGACGAGCTGATCCGGATCGGGCAAGTCGCCAAGAAGCACAACGTTCCGCTGGTCAAGTTGACGGGCGGGCAGCGGATCGACCTCGTAGGGATCCCCAAGGAGGATTTGCCTGCGGTGTGGGCCGACCTGGGTATGTCGGCAGGCTGGGCGTGGGGGAAGTCATACCGGACGTGCAAGAGCTGCATCGGCCCGCAGTTCTGCCGGTTTGGACTGGGCGACAGCATGGGGCTCGCGCAAAAGGTCGAACAGCGCTATCGCGGGTTGGACAGCCCGGCCAAGATGAAGCTCGCGACAGCGGGCTGCCCGCGCAACTGCTCGGAAGCGATGGTGAAGGATCTCGGCATGGTCGCGATCGGCGACGGCAAGTGGGAGATCTATGTCGGTGGTGCCGCGGGCGCGCATATCCGTAAGGGCGACGTGCTGGCGGTTGCCGACAGCGAGGAGGAGGCGCTGAAGATCAGCGACCGCTTCTTCCAGTATTACCGCGAGAACGCCAAGTGGAAGGAGCGGACCTATACGTTCATGGAACGTATGGGGCTGGCCAGGATCAAGTCGGTGATCGTGGATGACGCAGAGGGGATCTGCGCGGATCTCGATGCGGCGATGGCGCTGGCCAGGTCGGCGGTACGCGATCCATGGCTCGAGCGCGATGCGCCGGCGACGCCGAACCAGTTCACCTCGCGTGTGGCCGAGAACGTCTGACGGTGTCGGAGAGGACCGAGGTCGCGGTGGGGCGCCTGAGCGAGATCCCACCCGGCGAGGGGCGGGAGTTCGTGGCAGGCGCGCTTACCGTGACAGTGTTTCATACCCGGTCCGGGGAGGTGTTCGCGACGCAGCCCCATTGTCCGCATCGTGGGGGTCCGCTCCGTGACGGACTGATCGATGGTAGGACGGTGGTTTGTCCGCTGCATGACCGGATCTATGAGTTTCGCACAGGACTCGGGTTGGGGAACGAGTGCCGGATCCAGGTGTATCCGGTGCGCGTCAGTGACGATGGGGTGCTTGTGGTCACGGCCGAGTAGTCGGTGAGCAAGCGTGTGCTGATTGTCGGCGCCGGCATCGCTGGTACGGCGCTCACCTTCTGACCGACAAGGCGTCGGACGCCGAGCAAGGCTGCGGCCGCGTCGGGCAACATCGTCACGTTGCTTGACGCGGCTTTCGTGATGAAGAGCCTTGATGTGCATCTCCCCTTTGTCATCGGCGAAGTCCGGCCGACTTGGGCTATGTCTGTGCTGCTATTCTCCTGGAGAGCCGGCTGCAGGAACGCCAGTAGGATTGACCCTAAGACTACGGCGTTCCGCTGCACGCCATCGCGGGCGTGCCGGACCGTTCGGCTTGGTTGTCCATGTTCTGCAAATGGCGGTGGCCGCTGTGTCGTGCCGGGTCCGGGGGCGCAGGCCCCCGGCGGGGTGCGGAGCAGAGCCCCGATCTACGCCATGGCGGGCGTGCCCTCCATCCGTTGCGCGACTGCCTCATCGTAAAGCCTCTGCTCGGCCGTCTTGTGGTCGCGGCTGAAGCGCACGGCGCCGGCGCAGGCGGCGCAGACGAGGACGATCGCGCCGAGATCGAACAGTGCCGCGGGTAGGCTGCCCACGCCCTTGAGCAGGAAGCCGGCGGCCACCGCGCCGATATTGCCGCCGGCGCCCACGATGCCGGTCACGCCTCCGAGCGCCTTGCGGTCGACGAACGGCACGAGCGCGTAGATCGCGCCGCAGGCCATGTGGGTGAACAGACCAAAGGCGAGCATAGACACGACGGCTGCCGCAGTGGTGCCGGCGCGTGAGAAGACCATCAGGCCGATCCCCTCTCCCACCAGCAGTCCAACCAGGAGCCAGGTGCGGCCATCGAGGCCGTGACGACGTGCAACCCGGTCCGAGAACAGGCCACCGAGCGCGCGCGCGAAAAGGGCGAGCAAGCCGAAGCTGCCGGCGGCGAAGCCCGCCTCCTTGAGTGTGAGGCCGAAGCGGTCGACGTAGTAGCTCGCTGCTGCGCCGTGGATGAAGAGCTCGATGCCGAACCCCGCGGCGTAGCAGAGGGCGAGGATCCAGACCCGGTAGTTTGCTGCCGCGCGTCGGAAGACGGCCCAGCCGCCCTTCTTGCCGGTAATGATGGTGACGCCGCGGCGCCGTAGTTCGGGGATGTTGCCCTCGGGCGTGTCCTGTCCGAAGCGCCAGTAGAGGGCGGCCACGATCAGCATCATGATGCCGGGCACGATCATGGCGAGCCGCCAACCGTACGCGTGCCCGACGCCCGCGCTGATCAGGCCCCCCACGATCAACGGCATGATGGTCTGAGTGGCGCCGCCGCCCGCGTTGCCCCAGCCGCCGACGGTCGCGTTGGCGGTGCCGACGACGTTGGGCGCAAACATGATCGAAGTCTGATACTGCGTGATGACGAAACTGGCACCGATGGCGCCGATCGCGAGACGAAAGACGAGGAAGCTCGTGTAGCTGGTGGCGAATGCGATGCCGATGACCGGGATTGCGCCGAGCACGAGCAGGGTGGTGTAGGCGATGCGTGGCCCGAAGCGGTCGCATATCGGGCCGATCGCGAAGCGCACGAGAATGGTCACGCTGACGGCGGCGATGTTGATGTTGGCGATCTGTTCCTTGGTAAGGTGAAACTCCCCCTTGATGATCGGCATCAATGGCGCGATGGCGAACCAGGCAAAAAGCACACGAAGAAGGCGAGCCAGGCGAGATGAAACGCACGCATCTGCGGCGTGGCGAGGCTGAAGAGGTCAATACGGTTTGCCTTTCGCGAGGACATGCTTCGCTCCGCTGCGACTTTCGCGAGCATGTTACGCGGCTGAATGGATGACTCCAGCGGCGATTTTGAGCTGAGTTGCCGATCTTGATGACCTGGCGCAAACAAAATAGGCAGGAGGACGTCGGGCGGGTGCAGATGTGCCCGATGGTTTAGCAGACACCGTCAAACCTGGTCCGGGTTCACAGACTGGCGCCACTTGTCTCGCGGGGCGGCGGCTTGCATGTGATCACCCCTGCGACGGAACCCACACGCATGCGCTGCCCCTTTTGCGGCCACGACGATACCCAGGTGAAGGACAGCCGTCCGGCGGATGATGGCGGCGCGATACGTCGTCGCCGTTCATGCCCGCATTGTAGCCAGCGCTTCACCACGATCGAGCGCGTGCAGCTTCGTGAGCTCACCGTGGTCAAGTCGGACGGTCGGCGGGTTCCGTTCGATCGCGACAAGCTGGCGCGCTCGATCAGGGTGGCGCTGCGCAAGCGGCCGATCCAGGAGGAGCAGATCGAGCGCATGCTCAATGCCATCGT
This sequence comes from uncultured Acetobacteraceae bacterium, assembly GCA_964250835.1. Classification (GTDB taxonomy): domain Bacteria; phylum Pseudomonadota; class Alphaproteobacteria; order Acetobacterales; family Acetobacteraceae; genus CAXTPV01. Next base: position 6,268 of record CAXUIA010000144.1, read on the forward strand.
GCGCCGGCTGGAGGCGTCGGGCGGCGACGACGTCACGTCCAAGCAGATCGGCGAGCTCGTGATGGATACGCTCAAGGGCGTGGACGATGTGGCCTACGTGCGGTTCGCGAGCGTCTATCGCGACTTTCGCGAGACCCGCGATTTCGAGCAGTTCCTCGATGCGCTCGACATCAAGCAGCGCCCGCCGCGTTGAGCGAACCCACTGCCTTCCGAGAAGTCGACGCAGCGCATATGCGGGCGGCGCTGGCGCTGGGCCGGCGGCATCTCGGCG
>CAXUIA010000145.1:0-6401 GCA_964250835.1 uncultured Acetobacteraceae bacterium
CCAATTGCTGGCCCAGCACGGCAGCGGCATCTTGGGCATGTTCGACATGTTCACCGGCGGCGCGCTCGGCCGAATGACGGTCTTCGCGCTCAACATCATGCCCTACATCTCGGCCTCCATCATCATTCAGCTGATGAGCTCGGCGATCCCAACGCTGGAGAGGCTGAAGAAGGAAGGCGAGCAGGGACGAAAGAAGCTCAACCAGTATACCCGCTACCTCACGGTCCTGATCGCGCTTTTCCAGGCCTACGGCATCTCGGTTGGCCTGGAGCGTATGCATGGCGCGACAGGTCCGGCCGTGATCGACCCCGGCCCGTTCTTCGTCTTTTCCTCCGTCGTGACGCTGGTCGGCGGGACGATGTTCCTGATGTGGCTCGGCGAGCAGATCACGGCGCGGGGCGTCGGCAATGGCATCAGCCTGATCATCTTCGCGGGCATCGTCGCCAACCTGCCGCACACCGTCTCGAGCCTGCTGCAGCTCGGCTATACCGGCGGCCTTTCCGCAATTGCGGTCGTGAGCTTCTTCGTCATCGCGCTCGCGGCCATCGCCTTCATCGTATTTATGGAAACGGCGCAGCGGCGCGTGGTGATCCAGCATCCGAAGCGGCAGGTCGGGAACCGAATGTATGGCGGCGACACGACTTACATGCCGCTCAAGGTGAACACCGCCGGGGTGATCCCGCCGATCTTCGCCAGTTCGATCCTGCTCATCCCTGCAACCGTGATCGGCTTCTCGGCCAGCTCCGCCAACGAGCCCGGCTGGTTGTCCTTTCTGGGCCAGGAGCTGGGGCAGGGTCAGCCGCTCTATCTCGCGCTTTATGCAGCGATGATCATCTTCTTCTCTTATTTCTACACGGCGGTGGCTTTTAACCCGCAGGAGACGGCGGACAATCTCAAAAAGAGCGGCGGGTTCATCCCCGGGCGGCGACCTGGAAGCAACACGGCAGAGATCTTCGACTACGTGCTGACGCGGCTGACCACCGTCGGCGCGCTCTATCTCACGCTGATCTGCCTGCTGCCCCAAGTTCTGGTTGGTCGTTACAATCTGCCCTTCTATTTTGGCGGCCAAAGTCTAATCATCATCGTTTCCGTGACGATGGACACCGTGACCCAGATCCAGAGCCATCTGCTCGCACACCAGTACAAGGGTCTCATCCGCAAGCAGCGCGGAGGGCCTCGGTCGACCGCGCGCGGGAGGCCCCGTTTAACCTCATCCTCCTGGGGCCTCCCGGCGCCGGCAAAGGCACTCAGGCGAAACGATTGGAAGAGCGTCACGGGGTGGTGCAGATCTCGACCGGCGACATGCTGCGCGCCGAAGTCAAAGGCGGTTCGGAGATCGGCCGCAAGGCCAAAGCGATCATGGATGCGGGCAAGCTCGTGCCCGATGACATCATCATCGAGATGCTGCGTGAGCGGCTCCATCGGCCCGATGCAGCTCACGGCGTCATTCTCGACGGATTCCCGCGCACTGTCGCTCAAGCTGAAGCGCTCGACGCGCTGCTGCACGGGATCGGAGTGGCGCTCGATGCCGTCATCGAGCTCGAAGTCGACGAGCCCCTGCTGATCGAGCGGATCGCCGGCCGTTTCACCTGTGCGCACTGCGGCGCCGGCTACCACGAGACGTTCCATCCGCCGGCCAAGACCGGGACCTGCGACAAATGCGGCCAGCACGACTTTGTTCACCGGGCCGACGACAAGCGTGAGACAGTCTCGGCACGCCTCGCCGCCTATCGCGAGCAGACGCGGCCGATCCTGCCGCACTACCGGTCTCAAGGCCGCCTGTTCAGCGTCGACGGCATGGCGGATATGGATGAGGTCACGACGTCGATTGAAGCGATCCTGCAGAACGCACGGGATCACGCGAAGTTGAAGGCGGTGAATTGACTTAGACAAGGCCGCCTCTATAGTGCGCGCTTTGGTGCGACCGCACAGCCGGGGCGACCGCCAACAGAATGAGAGTTTGGTGCCGACGTGACCCGAACAGGGATGCGGCGGCCAGTTTTTCGTGGAGAACCAAGCGTGGCGCGTATAGCCGGTGTCAATATTCCGACCAACAAGCGTGTCGTCGTCGGTCTGAGCTATATCTACGGTATCGGACCTGCCAAGGCGGAGACGATCTGCAAGACGCTGAGCATTCCCGCCGAGCGGCGCGTGAACCAGCTGTCCGATGACGAGGTGCTGCGCATACGCGAACTGATCGATCGCGATTACCAGGTGGAAGGCGATCTGCGTCGCGAACTCGCAATGAACATCAAGCGCCTGATGGATCTCGGTTGCTACCGCGGACTGCGTCATCGCCGCGGTCTGCCGGTTCGTGGGCAGCGTACTCACACCAATGCGCGCACCCGCAAGGGCAAGGCGGTCGCGATCGCCGGTAAGAAGAAGGTCACCCGCTAAGATGGCGAAACCCGCCGCCGGCAACACCGCGCGCCCACGCCGCAAAGAGCGCAAGAACATCATCTCTGGTGTCGCGCACGTCCTGTCGACGTTTAACAATACCGTGATCACGATCTCCGATGCGCAAGGCAATGCGATTGCCTGGTCGTCTTCCGGCAGCCAAGGCTTCAAGGGCAGCCGCAAGTCGACACCGTACGCGGCTCAGGTCGCTGCCGAAGACGCTGGCCGAAAGGCGCGCGAGCACGGCATGGAGACACTCGAGATCGAGGTTTCCGGTCCAGGTTCGGGCCGTGAAAGCGCGCTGCGTGCGCTTCAGGCTGTGGGTTTTTCAATTACCGCCATTCGCGACATGACGCCCATCCCGCACAACGGATGCCGGCCACGCAAGCGTCGCCGCGTCTGACGCGCGAGGCGAACAAACATAGATCCGAATTGAAAGAAGGTGCCGAGCATGGCGCTCCAACGTAACTGGCAAAGCCTGATCAAGCCCGAGAAACTCGAGGTCGAGTTCGGCGCCGAACCTGCTCGTGTGGCAACCGTCGTCGCCGAGCCGCTCGAGCGCGGCTTCGGCATGACGCTCGGCAATGCAATCCGGCGCATCCTGCTCTCGTCCCTGCAGGGCGCGGCCGTCACTGCCGTGCAGATCGACGGCGTGTTGCACGAGTTCAGCTCGATCGCAGGCGTGCGCGAGGACGTGACCGATATCGTTTTGAACATCAAGCAGCTCGCGTTGCGCATGCACGGCGAAGAGCCCAAGCGCATGGTTCTCACCGCAACCGGTCCGGGCGAAGTCACCGCGCGTCAGATCCAGGCCGGGCACGACATCGAAATCATGAACCCCGACCTCGTCATCTGCACCCTTGATGACGGCATCAAGCTCGGAATGGAGCTTACCGCGCAGGTGGGCAAAGGCTACGTGCCCGCGGCCGCGAACCGGCCCGAAGACGCGCCGATAGGGCTGATCCCGGTCGATGCGATCTACTCGCCCGTCAAGCGCGTGTCTTATCGCGTGGAGCCGACCCGCGTCGGGCAGGTCACCGATTACGACAAGCTGCTGCTGAGCGTCGAGACCAACGGCGCCGTCACGCCCGAGGATGCGGTCGCATTGGCGGCGCGCATCCTGCAAGATCAGCTGCAACTCTTCATCAACTTCGACGAGCCGCGGCCGGTCCGGTCGGAAGAGCCGCAGGATGACCTGCCGTTCAACCGCAATCTGCTGCGCAAAGTCGATGAGCTCGAGCTGTCCGTTCGCAGCGCCAACTGCCTGAAGAACGACAACATCGTCTACATCGGCGACCTGGTGCAGAAGAGTGAGCAGGAGATGCTTCGCACCCCGAACTTCGGACGCAAGTCGCTCAACGAGATCAAGGAAGTGCTGACCTCGATGGGGCTCAGCCTCGGCATGAACGTGCCGACCTGGCCGCCCGAGAATATCGAGGATCTTGCTAAGCGTCTCGATGAACCGTTTTAGGTGAACCGGGGGCGCCGCCCCTGAACCCCGCTGGGGGCGGCGCCCCAGACCCGCGTGACTGAGGAACAGACCGATGCGTCATGGTGTGGCTGGGCGGAAGCTTGGCGTTACTTCGTCTCATCGTCTGGCCATGTTTCGCAACATGGCTGTGGCGCTGATCAAGCATGAGCAGATCACGACCACGCTGCCGAAGGCCAAGGAGCTTCGCCCCTACACCGAGCGGCTGATTACGCTCGGCAAGCGCGGCGGGCTGCACGCACGTCGTCAGGCGTTTGCTCAGCTCCGCGACGACGTGATCGTTGCCAAGCTCTTCACGACGATTGCGGACCGCTACAAGGTGCGCGCCGGTGGCTACACGCGCGTGCTCAAGGCCGGCACGCGCTACGGCGACGCGGCCGATATGGCCGTCATCGAGTTGATCGACCGCGATCCGTCCGCCAAGGGCCAGGACAGCGGTCCAGTCCAGGTGCGCGAAGACAACGACAGCCCGAACGACTTCGACTAGGGCAGGTCCGGAGGCGCTGCGTCCAGCGGGGTCCAGGGCAAAGCCCCCCGCTGCTACCGCGTGAGCGAATGCATGAACGACAGCTTCGCCCGCACCGGCTCGCTGATCACAAACGGATAAAGATCCGCCAGTCCCATACTCCGATTGAGGCTGTTGACCGCGAAGACCAGCGGCAACCAGGCGTCGAGCACCTTGCTCATCTCCGGTTCAGCGTAAGGCTCAACCGCAACTGATGTCGAGAGATCGCCGGTATGGTCAGCATCGGGACGTATGGAAATCCCGAACGCGCTTCCCGTGTCGAGCGTGTCGATGATGTGCAGGTAATGCGCCCAGGTCTCGGCAAAGTCTTCCCACGGGTGTGACGAGGCGTAGGCGGTGATGGTCCGGCTCTGCCAATCGGGCGCCGGCCCCTCACTGTAGTGACGCTGAAGTGCCGACTGATAGTCGATCCGGTCGTCACCGAACAAGGCGCGGCACTCATCAAGACGTCCGCCATCGCGGACCAGAACATCCCAGATCCAGTGCCCGACCTCATGACGAAAATGGCCAAGCAACGTCCGGTAGGTTTCGTGCATTTGATGGCGGAGTTCCTCACGTATCGCGTCGTCTGCTTCCTTGGCAGCGATGGTGATCACGCCGCTGTCGTGCCCGGTCATGACTTTGGCGCCGCCGGCAATCTCGTCGAGGAAGTCGAACACGAGACCCTGGTCAGGGTCGTCAGCGCGGTTCGTCAGCCTGATCCCGAGCCGGATCAGCGAGTAGAACAGCCGGTGCTTGGCGACTTCCAGCTTCGCCCACCGCTCCCGCGTGCCGGAGGCGGCAAGGTCCGGGATGATGCGATTGTGCCGGCAAGCAACGCACACCTCTTCCGCGCTCTCGGCATCGATCAGCCAATTGCAGACGCCATGCGTATCGTTGGCGCAGAAGCGGCGACGCACGCCAGGCTGCGCGATTGCCTCGAAGAAGCTGCCATCCGCCTGCAGCGCTGACAATGTCGACAGATCCGGCAAATAGCCGAGCCGGCATCCGCAGGCTGCGCATTGCACGTTCTCGAAGAACAGCATCGCGCCGCAATTCTGGCAGTTGAACAATCTCATGTGGCACTCCCCGGCGCTGCAGCGCGAGAAACCGCAGGCTGGTTGCAGGCGCGCGCATCCCACGCGGGCCTCGACGCGTTGTTCGCCGAACCAACACAAAGGAGACACACATGGTCGACGAGAATCGGGTTGAAGGCACAGTCAAGAGTGCGACCGGCAAAGTGCAGGACGCGGTCGGCGGGGTATTTGGCGACAGCGAGACGCAGGCACGCGGCAAGGCAAATCAATATGCCGGCGACGCGCAGTCCTACTATGGTGAGGCGCTCGACACGGTGCGCGATGTCGCGGCCGATCGTCCGGTAACGGCGCTTGCAGCCGCGGCGGGCGTTGGCCTGCTGGTTGGCCTGCTCATCGGCCGTCTCTGACCTCTATCAGGTCGTGGTTGGCTCACCGGAGTCGACCACGACCAGCATCTTCCCGGCAAGCGGTGTCGGCCGCCTGTCCGGTAGCAGCAGCGCCTTGAATCGCGGATCCTCAGTGGCGGCACGCTCGTAATCGACATCGAGCACGCCATGCAGGTCAAGAAACCGGTTCATGGCGGACGGTATCCGGATGCATCCTTCCGAGGCGGGATGACCGATGCGGGCCTCGAGAAAATGCGGGTCGGTTGCATGCACTTCCAGCCGAATTTGGCCGGTCTCGTGATCGAGCCGCCAGCCCTTCACTGCTTCGTGCCAGCCGAAGTCCCAGACGCGCATACCTTTCAGTCCGTTGCCGCGAACATGATGCTCGTTGTAAGTGCCCTGTGCGCGATAGCCGAGGATGGCGTCGGTGTTCTCGAAGACGCCTGTTGGCGTGATGTAGTAAAACCTCCGTCCGCTTTGTCCGGTTGAGACGCGGGTGCCGCCAATGGCCAGCCAGGGCAGATCGGGGAAGGCCACGACGAGCTCAAGCATTTGAACCGTGGGGCTGCGGTCGACGACCACCAGAA
>CAXUIA010000146.1:0-3830 GCA_964250835.1 uncultured Acetobacteraceae bacterium
GGTCATGCCCACGTCGACGGCTCCAGTCTCAGGGCGCACAGGAAAGGTGGGTTGTTCCGCGTGTATCAATCGATGAAGGATCGCGGGCGCACAACCTCAGCCGCATGACAGTTTTGTGACATAATTTGGCGCTGTGACGAATTTGCGTCGTGGACAAACATTTTAAGACGATTGTCACATTGCATCGCAAAATTTTCTGTCATGTTGCGGCCCTTCAACGGACCGCCCGCACACTCGCACGGCAGAAGTCCGCCTGACAGTCACACCGGAGATCAGCCATGTTGACCAGACCCGTCTTACGCACCCTGCTGGCATCGACCTCCCTGGTCGCAGGTGCAGGCGTCACGGCTCATGCCCAGGAGGTTAACGGTGGTGGTTCGACTTTGGCGTCCAACACCTACAAGAACGCATTTACATTCTTTCAGGTCTCGAACCCCGGAACGGACTTCTCCGACTTCTACGTTCCTTCCGGCAGTGGTGCTGCCCAGAACGCCTTGATCCAGAACACTGCCAATGCGGCGGGCGGCACCAACGTTCCATTTGACTTTGGCGCCAGCGACGCAACCATTACTGACAGCACGCAGCTTTACGGCGGCACCGCGACAAGCTGGAACACGGTATCAACTGGCAAGGCCGCGGCCGGCCTGCTGGTCGAAGTGCCGTCGTTCGGAACACCGATCACGGTGGCCATCAAGATGTCCGGCATCACCGGCAACGGCCAGGTCAACCTAACGGACGCTCAGGTCTGCGGCATCTTTTCGGGCAAGATCGTAAACAGCAATGACTCCGCGCTCGCCGGTTCGGGCATACCCTCAGGCGATGGCCCGCTCACCGTTTATTACCGCAACGAGACCAGCGGCAGCGGGACCAGCTTTCTCTTCACTCAGCATCTGAGCGCTGTCTGCAACACCGGCAATTCGAAGATCACGTTCTCTCCGCAGAAAGTGTTCGCAACTGAGTTCGCGGGTTCGACACCCCCGTCGAACTTCGTCGGCGAAGCGGGAAGCGGCGGCGTTCAAAGCGGGATTGACGGTTCGTCTGGCGCGGCCATCGGCTATCTCAGCCCCGACTACACCGCCATTGCCCCGGCAAACGCCAACAACCCTTCCGCCCCGTTCGTCGCCAATGTCGACAGTGTCTCCCCAACGCCGGCCAACACGCTGGCGGCTCTCGCGGCCGGCGTCGCTGCGACCGATCCAACTGTCAACGCGGCCAGGACGCAGAACAATCCCGCTGATCCCAACAGCTTCGTCCCAGTTGCGGCCGTTCCGCCGGTTGGGACTTATCCGATTGTCGGCTACACGACGCTGTTGCTTGCTCAGTGCTATGCTGATCCCACGGTGGCGGCAGCGCTGAAAGCCTATATTGGTGGCCTGTACCGAAACGCTCCGACGCGCGCGATCATCTCGTCCGGCGGATTCACGCCGATCCCGACTGCGCTGGCCAACGTCATCACCGCTGACTACCTCGTCACATCGACAACTTCTGCAACCGCGATAAACGGCGCCGGCGTCGGCGGCTGCAAGGGTCTTGCTGGTCGCTAGTCGAGGGATCTGCCGCTCCGGACACGCGTCACCGACCGCGATGGTGGTTCGTGTCCGGCACCTTCAATCACAAATGGAACTCAGGTTCCTGGAGATAACGAGATGTCGGACCTGAATGCGCTGTCGGGGGTTGTGTTCTCGCCGTTCAACACCGCCTCGAATGTCTTCATCCCGGACTTTACCCAGCCGGACGGCACGATTGCGGCGGGTGGCGTGGTGAATATCCCGGATCCTGGCATCGGCCTTTTCTCCGACCAGGACCTTTCCCCAACCGCCAACATCTCCCAGGAGCTGCTGGCCGTCGACACCAGCACCACTGACGGGGCGGTCACCTCATACCGGCTTGGAACGGCGATGCTGCAAGACCTTGTCGAGAACACTGGGCAGCCGGACGGCAACCCGCTTCCCGTCGACATCATTGCAGTCACCGCGTCAGAAGTGCTGGTTGGCGTCGGCCCCTACGACCCGACTGGGGGAAAGCTCAATCCTCCTAGCTTCTACCCAAACGGCTATATTCTGTTCTCCAACAACGACCTCAGCCTGACAGACGGCAACCCGAACCCGCCTAGCTTCCCGATCACAATGAGCTACAGCGGCGACTATGTGTTTCAGACCCCGATTCCGTGCTTCGCGCGCGGCACCCTGATAGGCACGCCAGCTGGACAGGTTGCGGTCGAAACTCTCGCGGTTGGTGACATGGTGCTGACGGCGGGCGGAGATGTCCGGCCGGTGGTCTGGACAGGGCACCGGACAGTTGACGTTCTTCGCCACCCCCAGCCGGACACCGTGCGTCCAATACGCATCGCAGCGGGCGCGGTATCGGACAGCGTTCCCTCGCGCGATCTGTTCGTCTCGCCCGACCACAACCTGTTTATCGACGGCGTACTGTTCCCGGCCAAGTGCCTCGTGAACGGCACCTCGGTGTGCCAAGTCGACCTTCCTCGGATTACCTATCACCACGTCGAACTCGAGAGCCACGATATCGTGCTTGCCGACGGCATGGCTGCCGAGACCTATCTCGATACAGGCAACCGGACATCGTTTGTCGGAGAAGGTGCGACGGTTGCGCATCCTGACTTCGCCAGCGCGCCCGACATCAACTTCTTCAGTTGGGAGGCAAAGGGTTGCGCTCGCCTGGTACTCGCCGGTCCTGAACTCGATTGCGTTCGGCTCAAGCTGGCCGAACGAGCGGCGGCCCGGGCGAACAGCACTTCTTTGATTGCAACTGCGGCCTAAACCGCTGTTCCCAAACGTTGAACGGAGAACAACATGACAGTCACAATCACCGACATCGCTAACGCACTTGATGGTCTGGTTATTCCGTTCGGAGGCACTGGTTCTCCGGCTTTCGAAACCACGACCGGTATCGTTCGGCCAAACCCAGACGGCAGCTATACCGTTACTCAGACCAGCCCAGCGCAAGATCTGTCAGGCAGCCTCGTCTTCAGCAAAGCGACCATCCCGGGCGTGGGCCCCGGCTACAGCTACGTCGAACTCGGTGTGACGTTCTTGATCGTTCCTGTCGCGTTCGACGAAACCCACGTCCTCTTCCAGAACTACACGGCCACAGGCGTGAAGGTCATCGGCAATCACTTCCTCCTGACCGACGGTGGCCCGTCTGCCGGCAACACCACCTTCCCTCTGATCCTGCACACGACCGGCGCCTCCTACACCGAACCCAACGGCACCGTGATCACCGGTGCGCCCTGCTTCGGCCGCGGCACCATCATCGCCACCCTCGACGGTGACGTGGCCGTCGAGGACCTACGCGAGGGCGATCTCGTGCTCACCGTATCAGGCGAAGCCAAGCCGCTCGTCTGGACAGGCTCGCGCTCGGTCGACATCTCGCGCCACCCGCAGCCAGAGAACGTCCGTCCGGTCTGCATCCGCCGCAGCGCCTTTTCGCCCAACGTGCCGTCGCTGGATCTGGTCGTATCGCCCGACCACAACGTCTTCACCGACGGTGTGCTCGTCCCGGCCAAGTGCCTCGTGAACGGCCGCACCATCGTCAACCACGACGTGGACACCGTCCATTATCACCACATCGAGCTCGCCAGCCACGACGTGGTCTACGCCAACGGCCTCGAGACCGAGACCTACCTCGACACCGGCAACCGCACCTCGTTCGCCGGCCAGGGCGTCACCGTGGCGCACCCGGACTTCTCGTCGGCACCCGATCAGAACTACTTTGCCTGGGAGGCCAACGGCTACGCCCGCCTCGTCGTCGAGGGCGCCGAACTGGATGCCGTTCGCGCCCGCCTCGCGACGCGCGCGGACGGCATCCAG
>CAXUIA010000146.1:3840-5228 GCA_964250835.1 uncultured Acetobacteraceae bacterium
CTGTTCGCCCCCACCGTGATGGCGTTCGACCTGCTGACCGAGGCGGCGCTGTCGTATTCTGCCGCGCCCGGGCTGCGCCGCAGCGCCTAACCATCGCTAACCGGCAAAATGATCCCAGGGCGGCGGAGCGATCCGCCGCCCTCTCTTTTTTGACATAGCGCGTGCAAAAACGTTTCAAACAGTGGTATAGAACCGCCTAACAGAGCGTTTGACGCTGTCACCCACTGGAGTGTCCCATGGCCGATCTGTCCTCGCTGCAAGGAACGATATTCAGCCCTGACGACTACTCCGAGGCCGTGTTTGTGAACTTCAACGGTGATGGCACCGCCACCGCGGTCGCTACCTCGAATGCCGACGGCGGGTCGTCCGAAAACAATCCTGCGATCGGAGGCATGGTCGTCTCAGTCGACACGGCCGCGTCGACCCCTTTCGGGCTGGGCACCGTCACCATCCAGGACGAGACGGGCGGCACGGCGGTCGGCTCGCCCAACGTCTACGACGTGATCGGCACCAACAGCGCCGGCCAGGTTCTGCTCGGGCTCGGCACCTACGATCCCACTGATCCGAGCAATCCCTACAACAGCAACTACGCTCTCCTGTCCGGCACAAGCCTTGATCTTGCCGACAACGGCGGTGCCCAGCCGACAATTACCGTCTCTTCCCCCGGCATCGTTCCCTGCTTCGCCGCCGGTGCCCTGATCGCCACCCCCTCGGGCGAAATTTCCGTCGAGGACCTCCGGGCAGGCGACCTGGTGATCACCGTGTCCGGCGAAGCCAAACCGGTGATCTGGGCCGGTTCGCGCCGCGTCGACATCGCACGCCACCCCCGTCCCGACAGCGTCCGTCCGGTCCGGATCGAGGCTGGCGCATTCGCCGACAACGCCCCCACGCGTGACCTCGTCCTCTCCCCCGACCACTCGGTCTTCGTCGACGGGGTGCTCATCCCGGCCAAATACCTCGTCAACGGCACCTCAATCGTGCAGCTCGACCAAGCGTCGGTCACCTACCACCACATCGAGCTTGCGGCTCACGACGTCGTGTTCGCCAACGGCCTGCCCGCCGAAACCTATCTCGAAACCGGCAACCGCATGAACTTTGCGGGCCAGCATGAAAAGGTGTTTGTCCCGCATCCCGACTTCGCCGGCTCATGCGACACCAACTTCTTCCTCTGGGAGTCGCTCGGATACGCGCCCATCGTCCTTATCGGCGCCCCGCTCGACAACGTTCGCGCGCGGCTCGCGCAACGCGCCTCGCGCCGCAGCGCCTCCAGGTTCTCCAATTCTTCGAGATATCGGCGAAGCGCCATCTGCGCCTCGATCCGCGCCCGTTCCGCCTCCCGCGCATCGGCGCTCGCGCGACGCCGGCTCTCCTCCAGCTCCTGGACGCGC
>CAXUIA010000146.1:5238-6399 GCA_964250835.1 uncultured Acetobacteraceae bacterium
ACGCGGGCGCCCCGCCGGGCCGCTTCACCACGGTGCGGGCTTTCCAGCCCCCTAACGGCTTCACCCTGATCGAGACGCTGGTCGTGCTCGCCATCCTCGGCGTCATGATCTGCCTCACCCTGGCACGCGGCCCCTGGCACAGCGACATGGTCGAGGTCCGGGCCGCCACTGACGCCGTCGCCGGCGCGCTCCGCAGCACGCGCGCCTTGGCGCTGCGCACGGACCGCGCCCAGTCCTGCCGCGTCGATCCCGGACAACGCGCGATCCGCCCCGCCGGCGCCCCGCCGATCCTCCTCGCCCGCGCGCTTTCCGTCTCGCCAGCCGCCAACATCACCTTCGGCCCCAATGGTGCAGGCAGCGGCGGTCGGCTGCACATCTCCGAGGGTCATGCGAGCGGCACGATCACCGTTGACTGGCTTTCCGGCCGGGTGGCAATTGCGCCGTGACCCGCGAACGTGGGTTCACGCTGCTGGAAGCCGTTATTGCACTCGCCATCGCCGGCCTCGCACTCGGCGTGCTGTTCGAGGGTGCAAGCACCGGCCTGCGCACCACCGAAGACGCCGCACGTCTTGATGGCGCCGTCGAACGCGCCCGCTCGCATCTCGCGGCCGCCGCCGTCCTGATCGGCTCGGACGGCCAACGCGTCGAGGAGGGCCGTGACGGCGCGCTCTATCGCTGGCGCGTCAGCATCGTGCCCGGAGCACGTGCAGTCGCGCGCCGCGCCAGCAACACACCCGACCCGCCGCTCGCCAATAGGCTGCGCCTCTACCGGATCACCGTCGACGAAAGCTGGACCCAGTCCAGCCGCACCCGCACGTTCCGCCTGGAAACCGAACGGCTGTTCGTCGGACCGCCCGGAGCGGCATGACGCGCGAGGCGGGTTTCACCCTGCTCGAGACGCTCGTGGTCCTGGTGGTGCTCGCCACCCTGGTGCTCGGCCTGGCCGAAGGAACGCGCGCCGGTTTCTCGACCTGGTCGGCGGAAGCACGCTGGAGCCGAGACCGCGACGATCGCGACGCCATTGCGCGCGTTCTGCGCGGTCTGATCGAAGGCATGGATCCGGGTGACGGCATCGCGAGCCCGCTGCCACTCGATGGGTCCGCCGATCGCCTCTCGTTCACCGCCGACCTCCCGGTTCTGCCCCCCGGCGTCAAGCCCCGC
>CAXUIA010000147.1:0-922 GCA_964250835.1 uncultured Acetobacteraceae bacterium
CGGCCGCTCGCTGGTGGACCACCGCACCTGGGTGCTCGCCTCGGCGACCGAACTCGCCGCCGGTCTCGGCCAGGAGGCCGGCTCGATTGCGGGCAGCCTGCGGCTCGGCCGGCTCGCCGTGGTGTGCGAGGACGCCGACGACGACGAAGACCTGGCCGAGCTGCTACGCCGCTTTGCCGTCTGTGGCTGGACGGTCCGCAGTGTCGACGGCACCGACGAGGCCAGCGTCTCGGCCTGCCTGCTTGCCACGACCCGGAGCCGCCGTCCGACCTTGATCGCGTGCCGCGCCTCGCCAGCCGCCAGACCAGCTCACGACGCAAGCACGCCCGACATCAGCGAGACCTATCGTCATGCCGCCGGAGCATGGCGGCTTGCCGGCGCCGCCGGAACCCATGCGCGGCGCGCCTGGCTGCGACGCCTGTCCCGCCATCCGTTGAGGCAGGAGTTCGAGGCGTCGCTCCCCGCCCAGATGCCTTACGGCTGGTCGCGTGCTCTCAAGCCGATCCGCGAACCGGCGATGGCCGAAGGCACTTGGGAGGCGACGTTGCGCTGTCTGGACGCGCTTGACCGTCTCGCCCGTCCGCTCCTGTTCCTCTCCTCGACGCGAGCCAGTCCCGCACTCGACCATTTTCCGGCCGTTCGTCCGGACCGTTACGGCGGCCGGCATCTGCCATGCCGCGGCCAGGAACACGGCATGGCCACCGTCGCCAACGGTCTCGCCCTGCATGGCGGCCTGCTGCCCGTCTGCGTCACGCCGGCGATTGCTGCAGACCGGATACGGCCGGCGCTCCGCCTTGCCGCACTGACCCGTCGCAAGCTCGTCCACCTGTTCATCGACGACGGTCTGTCATCGTCCATCGAGGGTGCGGCGTTCCAGCCCGTCGAGCAGCTTGCCGGCCTGCGCGCGATGCCTGGCTTGTTC
>CAXUIA010000147.1:932-6393 GCA_964250835.1 uncultured Acetobacteraceae bacterium
TCTTCCGCCCGGCCTGCAGCGTCGAAGTCGCCGAGTGCCTGGAACTCGCCATGCGGCGCGGCGACGGTCCAAGCGTGATCATGCTGGCTTCCACGCCGGCCCGCACGACGCGAAGCGACGGCAGCCCGGATGCCTGTGCCCGCGGCGGCTATATCGTCATGGAGGCAGATGGCCCACGAGAGGCGACGCTGATCGCCAGCGGCACCGAGCTCGCTCTCGCACTCTGCGCACGACATCTGCTGGCGCGCGACGGGATCGCGGTCGCGGTGGTCTCGCTGCCATGCTGGGAGCTCTTCGCGCAGCAGGATCCCGGCTATCGCGAGACCGTACTGGGCGATGCCAGGCGCTTCGGCATCGAGGCGGCGCATGGCTTCGGCTGGGAACGCTGGCTCGGTGCGGGCGGGCGCTTCATTGGCCTCGACGATTTCGGCGCCAGCGGCGGCTTTGACGAATTGCGGGCGCATGTCGGGCTGACCGCGCAGCACATTGTCGATGCCGTATCGGAGCAGGGTGCCGCGCGAGGATCACCGGGAAGCGGCGCATGATCTCCATGAACCGCGTCTGACGCCGCAACGCTTCTGAGCGGGTTTGGGGCAGCGCACCAAATGCTCTAAAGTCGGCCCCATCACCAAGGGAGCCATACCATGGCCGTGAAGGTAGCGATCAACGGGTTCGGCCGCATTGGCCGCCTCGTCCTGCGAGCCATCTGCGAGAGCGGCCGCGACGACGTCGTGCCGGTTGCCATCAACGATCTGGGCTCGGTCGAGGCGAACGCGCACCTGTTCCGCTATGACAGCGTTCACGGTCGCTTCCCCGGCGAGGTTGCCGTCGAGGGCGACCTGATCACCATCCACACCGCTCACGGCAAAACCTATGGCCCGATCAAAGTGTCCGCCGAGCGCGATCCGTCCAAGGTCCCCTACAGCGGCGTCGACGTCGCGATGGAGTGCACCGGCCTTTTCACCAAAAAGGAAGCCGCCTCCCAGCTCATCACCGCCGGCGCTCGCAAGGTCCTGATCTCCGCACCCGCCGAGGGCGTCGACGCAACGGTGGTCTATGGCGTCAACCATGACGTCATCACGTCCGGCATGACCGTGATCTCCAATGGCTCCTGCACCACCAACTGCCTCGCGCCACTGGCCAAGGTGCTGCACGAGACCTTCGGCATCGAGCGCGGCTACATGGTGACGATCCACTCGTACACCGGCGACCAGCGCACGGTGGACACGCTGCACAAGGATCTGCATCGCGCTCGCGCGGCAGCGATGTCGATGATCCCGACCAGCACGGGAGCAGCCAAGGCGATCGGGCTTGTACTCCCCGAGCTCAAAGGGAAGCTCGACGGCACCGCGATCCGGGTGCCCACACCTAACGTGTCGCTGGTCTCGCTCGACGTGGTCGTGCATCGCGCGGGCACGAGGGAGGAAGTAAACGCCGCATTCAAGAAGGCCGCCGACGGCCAGCTCAAGCCAATCCTGGCCTATTCGACCGACCCGCTCGTCAGCTCCGACTTCAATCATGTGAGCGCGTCCTGTTCTTTCGACGCAACCCAGACCGCAGCAATCGACGACGGCACGCTGATCCGCGTCTGCGGATGGTATGACAACGAGTGGGGTTTCTCGAACCGGATGGCCGACACCGCCGCCGTTTTCGGCGCGCTGTAGATCATGGCCGCCGCGTCCTTCCGCACGCTCGACAAGCTCGACGTCAGGGGCAAGCGCGTCCTGCTGCGCGCCGACCTCAACGTGCCGCTGCGTGAAGGCCGGATTACCGACCTCACCCGGCTCGAGAGGCTGACGCCCACGATACGCGAGCTCGCCGACCAGGGGGCGCGAGTGATCGTGGTCAGCCATTTCGATCGGCCGAGGGGCAAGCGCGTGCCGGAGATGTCTCTGGGTCCGGTGCGCGCTGCACTCGAAACCGTACTCGGCCATCCCGTTCACTTCGCCGAGGACTGCGTCGGCGAAATAGCGTCATCGGCAGTGGCCGCACTCGCCGACGGCGAGGTGCTGGTGCTGGAGAACACCCGCTACCATCCCGGCGAAGAGGCGAATGATCCCGACATGGCGCGGGCACTCGCCTCGCTCGCCGACATCTACGTCAATGATGCGTTTTCTGCCGCTCATCGCGCCCACGCCAGCACCGAGGGCGTTGCCAAGCTCCTTCCGGCGCATGCCGGCCGCCTCATGCAGCGTGAGCTCGAAGCTCTTACGTTGGCGCTTGAACACCCCGAGCGCCCGGTCGCCGCTGTCGTCGGCGGCGCCAAAATCTCCACCAAGCTCGACCTGCTCGGCAACATCATTGGTCGCGTGGACGTGCTGGTGATCGGCGGCGCGATGGCCAATACCTTCCTCGCCGCCCAGGGCGTCGCGGTCGGCCGTTCGCTGCAGGAAGCCGACATGCACGCAACCGCGCGCGACATCATGGCGCGCGCGTCGGCCACGGGGTGCGAGATCATCCTGCCGGTCGATGCGGTCACAGCAACCGAGTTCCGCGCCGACCCGCCCACGCTCACGGTCGCGATCGACGCGGTGCCGTCCGACGCTCTGATCCTGGATGCGGGGCCCCGCACCGTCGAGCTTCTGGTCGCTCGCCTGACGTCTTTGCGCACGCTGGTCTGGAACGGTCCGTTGGGCGCGTTCGAACTCCACCCGTTCGATGCCGCCACCACCGCACTGGCGCACGCGGTTGCCGCGGCGACAAAGGCGGGCACGCTCCGCTCCGTTGCCGGCGGCGGCGACACCGTTTCTGCGCTGCGTCACGCGGGCGTGCTGGACGAACTGAGCTATGTCTCGACCGCGGGCGGCGCATTTCTTGAGTGGCTCGAGGGTAAAACCCTGCCCGGCATCCAGGCGCGGCTGGCGCCCGCCGGCATCAGCCTGCCGGGCTGAGAAGCGCGGCGCGGGCCGGGGCGGGAAGGCGAAGCTCCCCGCACCCCGCCTTGAGTGGTGCAAGTCCGGAGCCACTGGCCCCAGTGGGTTCGGGGCAAGGCACCGAGGCGACATCAAACCGAAATGTTGAGCAACGATCCGCGCGGTGAGTTAGCGGATGGTATGGCCGCGCTGGGCTGGCTCGGAGCGGCCGTTATGGTGCGACCGCCGGGCGTTGCGGGAGCGAGCCGCTCATTGGCGCGGACGTCCCGGATCGGAGGCGTCGAGTTCAGTGCGGGAATTGAGATGCTGGAAACCATAGGGGGAGACTATCGCGCGCAAGTTGATCAGACGTTAACGCCGTAGCAGCGCCTCATACTGGTCTGCACGGGCCACCGGTTTCAGCGCTGATCACACCTTGTTACAATCCGCAAATCCAGGTTGAACTTTTCGTCATTGGTCGGGCAACGTGCAACCAATGTCGAATATCGTCCGCGAGCGACCAGAAAATGACGGCCGGGAGCGATTAATCTGCCGCGACTGCGGACACGTGTTCTACGAGAACCCCAAGGTCATCGTAAGCTCCGTCGTCGATCACGACGGCCAGGTTCTGCTTTGCCGCCGCGCGATCAACCCGCGCCATGGCTTTTGGACACTCCCGGCGGGCTTTCTCGAGATGGGCGAAACCCTTGCCGAAGGCGCCGCTCGCGAAGCTCTCGAGGAGGCTAATGCATCGATCGAGATCGAGGGCGTGCTCGCGGTCTACAGCATCTCCCGGATTGGCCAGGTCCAGATCATCCACCGCGCCCACTTCGCCCGACGCTTGCCGCATTTCTCGCCGGGCGAGGAAAGCCTCGATGTCCGCCTGTTTGCATCGTCCGATATTTCCTGGGCCGACCTCGCCTTCCCCTCCGTCCAGTGGGCACTCGAAGCTTGGCTCGCATCACGCGGCAAGCCGCTTGCCCTCCCCGCCACTAATCCTTCCCACGACCCACGCGGCGCCATTGCGCCAGAATTGAGCGAGGTCCTTTCATGAGCAATCCGATGTCGCCCGGGCGTCTCCTGCTCGCACTCATGCTGTTCGCGCCGGTTCATCGCGCGCTTGCCAGCGAGGCGCAGGCGACTGTCCCCGCCATCGTGGACAGCGTCACCCCACCGGTGACCGCAGCGCGCCCGATCAGCGCCGAGGTGTTCAAGCCGGCGCCATTGCCCGACGAGAACATGGGCTCTCCCACCCAAGTCGCGAGCGACGAGCCCAACCTTCACCCCGACCTGCTTCGCATGCGCGAACACGCGAGCGGCGTGCTCGGTGACAGCAGCTCCGAATACGGCCGCGCGTCCCGAGTCCGGCCCGCCGGCGGGATGAGCCTGTCCATCCCGGTGCAGTGAGGGGCAGATTTTGCTTCGGACCCCGCTTTAGGCCGGGACCTCTCCGCCAAAGCCTTTGACGTCGCCCACCAGACCTCTGGCGAACTCGACGGCTGAAAAATCCCGCAGGTCTCCCGCCTTCTCGCCGACGCCAACCATGTGAACCGGCAGCCCGAACGTTTCGGCGAGCGCCACCACGATGCCGCCGCGTGCACTGCCGTCGAGCTTGGTCACGACCAGGCCGGTGACTTCGACCATCTCGCGGAAGACGCGCACCTGCTCGACGGCGTTCTGACCGGTGGTCGCATCCAGCACCAGCAGCACCGAATGCGGCGCGGTCTCGTCGCGCTTGCGTATGACGCGGATGATCTTGCGCAGCTCCTCCATCAGCACCGACTTGTTATGAAGCCGCCCGGCCGTATCGATCAGCAGCAGGTCAGCACCCTGTTCGGTCGCCCGCCCAAGCGCGTCAAATGCGAGCCCGGCCGCGTCGGTGTTGGCGGGCCCCGACATGACGGGCGCGCCCACCCGCTCGCCCCAGATCTGCAACTGCTCGACAGCCGCCGCGCGAAACGTGTCGCACGCCGCGAGCACCGACCGGCGGCCGCGCTCGGATTGCTGCAGCGCCAGCTTGCCGATGGTCGTCGTCTTGCCGGTGCCGTTTACGCCGACCATCAACACCACGTGCGGGCGGCGCGCGGGATCGGGCTCGAACGGCACCGCGACCGGGCTCAGCACGCGCGCGATCTCGGACGCGAGCGCCTCCTTCACCTCGTCGTCGGTCACTTCGCGGCCGAACCTGGTGCGTCGAAACTGGTCGATCACCCGGCCTGCGACCGCCGGACCAAGATCGGCCTGGATCAGCACCTCCTCAAGCTCCTCGAGCGCCTCGTCGTCGAGTTTGCGACGGGTGAAAGCCGCGGTGATGCCGCCGCCGAGCTTGGCCGTTGAGCGGGTGAGGCCCTGTTTGAGGCGGGAGAAGAAGCCTAGAGCCAAGGGGTAAAGCCAGGGCTCTGCCCCCGACAGGGTTCTTTTTGCGCGAGCGCAAACGGGCTCGACGCCGGGGCCGGCGCCGCCCGCTTTGCGATCAATCCTGCTGCCGACGCTTGCGTCACCATGGCCGGCTCCACCTGCTTGCACGCGTCGTCCAGCAACTCGACCGGCGCGTAGTGCTCCGTCCGTCCACGTCCGCCCTTCTCGACCAACACGCTCACCGTCCGTCC